>NZ_JBBEGC010000064.1:0-41948 GCF_037401995.1 Saccharothrix sp. CCNWYY140 | reverse complement strand
CTTCGGGCAGGCCATACGGTGGGGGAACCGAGGCCCTCCACTTGTAGGTGACACCTACCGCGCGCTCCGCGCGCGAACCACCGCGCTGCGCGCGTTGAGAAGCGGCGTCGGGTCGGACTGGAGGGCGGTTCAGCGCCGCCGCCAGAGCAGCCAACCCAGGTACACCCCGCCCAAAGCCCCAGTCGCCACACCCACCGGCAGATTCCCCGCGAACCGCTGCGCCGTGAAATCCGCCGCCAGCACCAACAACGCCCCAGCCCAAGCCGCAGGCAACAACCCGGCCCCCGCCGACCGAGTCAGCCGCTTGGCCACCTGCGGCGCAACCAACGCCACGAACGCAATCGGCCCAGCCGCCGCCGTGGCCACCGCGCACGCCGCAGTCCCGACGATCAACAAATACACCCGACTGCCCTCAACCGGCACACCCAACGCCCGCGCAGTCTCGTCACCCATCTCCAGCATTTCCAGCCACCGCGCCCCGAACAACAGCGCCGGCACCAGCACCGCCAGAGCCACAACCGGCGGCCACAATTGGGGCCAACCCAAGTTGTTCAGGCTCCCCGTCAGCCACACAGTCGCCCGGGTCACATCCGCAACCCCGGCGTTGACGATCAGGTAGAAGTTGACCGCCTGCAAGATCGCGCTGATCCCGATCCCAACGAGCACCAACCGCAACCCGCGCACCCCCCGCTGCCACGCCAGCACATACACCAGCACAGCAGTCACCAGGCCGCCCAACAGCGCACCCAGGGACACTGAAGTGGCACTACCCCCGAACACCAGGATCACCAACAGGCCACCGGTAGCGGCGCCGTAGTTGAAGCCGATGATGTCCGGGCTGCCCAAAGCGTTGCGCGACAAACTCTGGAACACCGCGCCGCTCATGCCCAAAGCCGCGCCCACCGCCAACGCGATCAGCACACGCGGCAGACGCAGGTCCAGCACAGCAAAATTGGTGATGCGGCTGCCGTTGCCCAGCAAAGTCCGCACCACATCAAGCGGCGCGACGGGGATGGCTCCCGTGCCCAACGCCAGCACGCCGATAACGAAGATCACCGCCACCAGCACCGTGGAAACGGCGAACGAGCGCTGAGTCATGCCCGCGCCCTCCCACGCCGTACCAACCACAAGAACACCGGCGCGCCCAACAACGCCGTCACCACGCCGACGTCGATCTCCTCGCGCGCCATGACCCGCCCGAGCACGTCGGCCAGCAACAGCAGCACCGGGGCCAGCACCGCGCAATACAGCACAACCCACCGCTCATCCGGCCCGGTGAACGTCCGCACCATGTGCGGCACGGCCAACCCGACGAACACCAAAGGCCCCACGGCCGCCGTAGCCGCGCCGGCCAGCAGTGTGATCGACACCAACGTCAGCAACCGTGTCCGCCCCAGGTGCGCGCCCAAAGCCTTCCCGGCCTCGTCACCCAGTGACATCGCGTTCAACGGCCGACCCATAGCCAACGCGATCAGCAAACCGACCGCCAAGAACGGCAAGACCTCGACCAACGTGGTCCACCCGGCCCGCTCCAACGACCCGACGGTCCAAAACCGCATCTGGTCCAAAGCCTGCTGGTCAAGCAGGATCACCGCCTGCGTGATGCCGGTGAGCGCCGCCGAAACGGCCGCGCCGGCCAACGCCAACCGCACCGGCGAAGCGCCACCACGTCCGGCGATGGCGTACAGGGCGACGCCCGCGAGTGCCGCGCCGCCGAACGCGCACCACACGAACGCCCGCAGGTCGGTCAACCCGAACACGCTGATGGCCAGGGCAGCCGCAGTCGAGGCGCCCGCGTTCACGCCGAGCAGACCGGGATCGGCCAATGGGTTGCGCGTCAACGCCTGCATCAACGCCCCGGCCACCCCGAGAGAGGCGCCGACCGCAATGCCGATGAGCGTGCGCGGGACCCGCAGCTCCCACACCACGAATGCGGAGTCCGAGCCGTCCCGCTGGAACAGCACGTCCAGCACCGTCCCCAACGGGATCGACCGAGACCCGACGGCGATGCTCAGCAAAGCCACCGCAACCAGCGCGACCAGCCCGCACACCAGGCCGAAGGCACGGCGGTTCGGTGCGGAGACAAGTGCGGTGACGGGTGCGGTGACGCTCACCCGGCGGACCCGGTGAGCCGGCGCACCAGCTCGACCTTGCTGACCTTGCCGACCTTGGTCAGCGGGAAGGACTCCAGCGCCTCCAACCGGTCGGGCAGCTTGTAGGAGGCGACGCCGCGCTCCCGCAGGAACGCCGTGACCTGGCGCAGCGTCGGAGCTTCACCCTTGGGCACGATGAAAGCGCACGTCCGCTCGCCCATGACCTCGTCGGGCATCCCGACGACCGCCGCGTCGTGGACAGCCGGGTGTGCGAGCAGGTGGTTCTCCAGCTCCTCGGCGGGGATCTTCTCGCCACCCCGGTTGATCTGGTCCTTGCGCCGGCCCTCGACCACCAGGTGCCCGGACGGCAGCTGACGCACGACGTCCCCGCTGCGGTAGAAGCCGTCGTCGGTGAACGCGCGGGCGTTGTGCGCCTCGGCCTTGTAGTAGCCGCGCAGGGTGTACGGACCGCGCGTCAGGAGCTCGCCGCTCTCGCCGGGCGCGACCGGGGAGCCGTCCTCGTCGACGATCAGCACCTCGTCCGCCGGGCACAGGGGAGCGCCCTGGGTGGTGGTCTTCAGCTCGTCGGAGTCGTCCAGGCGGGTGAAGTTCAGCAGTCCCTCGGCCATGCCGAACACCTGCTGGAGGTCGCAGCCCAGGGTCTCCCGGACCCGGGAGGCGGGTTCGGCGTTGAACTTCGCGCCGCCGACCTGGAGCAACTCCAGCGACGACAGGTCGGCGTCCATGAACTCCACGACGTCCATCCACAGCAGCGCGATCGGCGGCACGACCGCCGTGACGGTGACCCGTTCGCGCTCGACCAGCTCGAACACGGTGTCCGCGCTGGGGTCGGGTGCGAGGACGACGGTGCCGCCGGTGGCCATCGCGCCCAGCAGGCCGGGGGAGGCCAGGGCGAAGTTGTGGGCGGCGGGCAGGGCGACCAGGTAGACGGTCCGCTCGCTGAACCCGGACACCTCGGCGCTCGCGCGCGCGTTGTAGAGGTAGTCGTTGTGGCTGCGGGGGATGAGCTTCGGGGTTCCGGTGGTGCCGCCGGAGAGCAGGAACAACGCCGGGGCCACCGGGTCGGGGGCGGGCAGCTCGACGGGCTCGGCCTCGGGCAAAGCATCGAACTCGGCCGGGTCGCCGACGACGAAGACGTGCCGCAAGGTCGGCACCGCCTTGCGCACGGTCCGCGCCAGCTCGCGGTAGTCGAAGTCGCCGTCGGAGTCGGCGATGAAGTACGCGACCGCGTCGCTCAGCTCGCACAGCGGCACGATCTCGCTCTCGCGGTGCGCGGGCAGGGCGAGCACGGGCAGCACGCCGACCCGCAGCAGCGCGAAGAACAGCGCCACGAACTCGGGGACGTTGGGGAGTTGCACCACAACGCGTTCCTGAGCCTCAAGGCCCAGGCCGTGGAGCCCGGAGGCGATGCGGTCGGCCCACGCGTCCAGCTCGGCGTAGGTCCAGCGGGTGCCGTCGGCGGCCACGAGCGCGGTCCGCTCGGGGTGCCGGTGCGCGCCGCCGCGCAGCAGCTCGTCCAGGGGCTGGTCGGTCCAGTACCCCTCCGCCCGGTAGCGCTCCACCAGCTCACTGGGCCAGGGCACACAGCCGTCCAGCATCGTCGACTCCCTAGATCGCCTCGCGAAAGTTAGGTTAGGCTAGCCGACATACTGGAGGGAAGGTGCCGTGCGCCTCGGCGAACTCGTGATCGACATCTCACCCCTGCGCACGGACCCCGCCTACCGGCTGGTCTTCGCCGCGCAGACGGTGACCGTGCTGACCACCGCGTTGACCAACGTCGCGATCAACCTGCACGTCTACCAAATCACCGGCTCCTCGGTCCAGGTGGGCCTGGTCGGCCTGGTGTTCGGCGCGGCGCTGCTGGTGGGGTTGCTCGCCGGGGGCGTGCTGGCCGACCGGGTGGACCGGCGCAAGCTCATCCTGGGCTCGCGCGGGGTCGTGGCGGTGGTGCTGGCCGGGTTGGCGGTGAACGCGGCGAGCCCGTCGCCTTCGCTGTGGTTCGTCTACCTGGCCGCGGCCCTCGCGGGCGCGGTCGCCGGGTTGGGCGGGTCGGCGCTGATGGCCGTGATCCCGACCTTGGTCTCGCCCGCGCACATCACCGCCGCCGGCGCGCTGATCACGTTGACCAGCCAGTTCGGCGCGATGGTCGGGCCGTCGATCGCGGGTGTCATCGCGTCGGGGCCGGGCGTGGCGGCGTGCTTCGCGATCGACGCCGTCGGGTACGTGGCGGCGGTGGCGTTGCTGTGGCGGTTGCCGGCGCTGCGCGCGGAGTCGGCGGACGAGGCGCAGCAGCACCCGTTGCGGTCGTTGGCCGAGGGCTGGAAGTTCGTGCGGGGCAACGCGGTCGTGCGCGGCCTGCTGGTGATCGACCTGTGGGCGATGGTCTTCGCGATGCCGTACGCGCTGTTCCCGCAGATGGCCGACGAGGTGCTGGGCGGCGGCGCGTACACCGTGGGCCTGCTGTTCACCGCGCCGGCCGTGGGCGCGTTCGTCGGCGGGTTGTTCAGCGGGTGGACCGGGCGGTTCCGGCACAGCGGGCGGGCGCTGATCGCGTCCGTCCTGCTGTGGGGCGTGTCGATCACCGCGTTCGGGCTGTCCGGGAACCTGTGGTTGGCGTTGCTGTGCCTGGTGGTCGCCGGTGTCGGTGACACGACCTCGGAGATCCTGCGACGCGCGTTGTTGCAGCACCACACCCCGGACCGCTTGCAGGGCCGGGTGAGCAGCCTGTGGCTGGCGCAGGCGACGTGCGGCCCGGCGGTGGGCAGCGCGGAGGCCGGTCTGGCGGCGCGGCTGCTCGGACCCGGGCTCGGGATCGCCGCCGGCGGTGTCGTGTGCATCCTCGGCGTGTGCCTGGTGGCCCTGACCATGCCCGGTCTGCGCCGGGCCGACCTGCGAGGGGAACCGTGGGCGTCGCAAGCCTCAACGGCCTGACGATCTCCTACGACGACACCGGTTCCGGCGAGCCGGTCGTGCTGGTGATGGGCACCGGCGCCACCGGCCGGGTGTGGCACCTGCACCAGGTGCCCGCGCTGGTCGAGGCCGGGTACCGGGCGATCACCTTCGACAACCGGGGGATCACGCCGTCCCCGCCCGGGTTCACCATCGACGACCTGGTCGCCGACACCGCCGCGTTGATCGAGCACCTGGACCTGGGGCCGTGCCGGCTGGTCGGGACGTCGATGGGCGCGCAGGTGGTCACCGAGCTGGCGCTGGCGCGGCCGGACCTGGTCTCGCAGGCGGTCATGATGGCCACGCGCGGGCGTCCGGACGTCATGCGCGCGGCGATGGGCGCGGCGGAGCGCGAGTTCCGGGACTCCTCGGTGGTGGTGCCGCCCCGGTACGAGGCGGTGAACCGGGCGCTGCGCAACCTGTCCCCGCGCACGCTCAACGACGACGAGGCCGTGCAGCAGTGGCTGGACCTGTTCGAGCTGTCGCCGATCCTGTGGACGCCGGGTCTGCGGGGCCAGCTCGACCTGGACATCACCGGCAACCGCCTGGACGCCTACCGGGAGATCCGCACGCCGTGCCTGGTGATCGGGTTCGCCGACGACGTCCGGCTGCCCGCGCACCTGGGCCGCGAGGTGGCCGACGCGATCCCGACGGCGGAGTTCGTGGTGCTGGAGGGCTGCGGGCACTACGGCTACTTGGAAAGACCCGACGAGGTCAACGCCGCGATTCTCACCTTCTTCGCCGCTGGACACCCTTAGTCTGACCTTACTAAGGTAAGCCTCAGTTAACTTCTCGCACTGGAGGCTTGCCGTGACGAACCCCTTCGACGACGACAGCGGGCGCTTCTACGCGCTGGTCAACGACGAGGGTCAGTACTCCCTGTGGCCCACCTTCGCCGAGGTGCCCGCCGGGTGGCGGGTCGTGTTCGGCGAGGACTCGCGGGAAGCGTGCCTGGCCCACATCGAGGCCAACTGGGTGGACATGCGACCGCGCAGCCTGGTCGAGAGCGAGCGCTGACGGTGTCGAAGAGCGTCGAGGACGTTCTCCCGCTCACCCCGCTCCAGCAGGGCATGGTCTTCCACGCCCTGCTCGGCGACCGGACCGACGTCTACACGGTGCAGACCGTGCTGCGGTTGGCCGGTCCGGTGGACGCCGAACGGCTCCACCGGGCCGTTTCCGCCCTCGTGGCCCGGCACGCGGTGCTGCGCGTCGCGTTCCGCACGCAGGCGTCGGGCCAGTTCGTGCAGGTCGTGCGGCGTGCGGTCGAGGTGCCGTGGCGGGTGGTGGACCAGCCGGCGGACTTCCGGGCCTTCCTGGACGCGGAGCGCGCGGAGCCGTTCGACCTGGGCCGGCCGCCGCTGGTCCGGTTCACCCTGGTCCGGTCGGGTGCCGAGCACGCGCTGGTGATCTCGTCCCACCACCTGCTGTGGGACGGCTGGTCGGCGCCGGTGCTGGTGCGCGAGCTGTTCGCCTTGTACGGCAACGAAGACCTGCCCCCGGTCCGCCCGTTCCGGGACTACTTGGCGTGGCTGTCCAAACAGGACAATGCTGCGGCGGTTGCCGCTTGGTCTTCGGCTTTGGCGGACCTCGACGGTCCGACGTTGGTCGGCTCGTCGGCGTCACCGGGTTCGCCTCGGCGCGCCGAGTACACCCTGTCCCCGGACGTCACCGCGGGCTTGACCCGCGTCGCCCGGGAGCACGGGCTGACCCTGAACTCCGTGGTCCAGTCGGCGTGGGCGCTGGTCCTGGCGTCCCTGACCGGCCGTGACGACGTCGTTTTCGGCGCCACGGTGTCCGGTCGGCACCCGGACGTGCCGGGTGTGGACACGATGGTCGGCCTGCTGATCAACACCGTGCCCACCCGCGTCCGCCTGCGCCCTGAGGAAACCCTTGCGGGCTTGGCCACGCGTGTGCAGGAAGAGCAGTCCCGCCTCCTGGACCACCAGCACCTGGGCCTGGCCGACATCCAGCAGGCCGCCGGCCGGTCGCCGCTGTTCGACACGCTCCTGGTGTTCGAGAGCTACCCCGGCACGGACCTGGCCCCGCCGCTGTCCGGCGTCGAGGTGCGCGACGCGACCCACTACCCGCTGGCGCTCCTCGTCGTGCCCGGCGACGCCCTGGTCCTGCGCCTCGACCACGATCCGTCCCGCTTCGACGGCGAGGCTGTGACCTCGGTGTTCGAGCGCGTACGGGACGTCCTGACCCGTTTCGCCACCGCGCCGACGCTTCCGGTGGCGCACCTGGAACTCCTCACGGCCGCCGAGCGTGAGCAGGTGGTCGTCGACGTCAACGCGACCGCCCACCCCGTCCCGTCGACGACCCTCACGGAGTTGTTGGCAGCACAGGCTTCCCGCACGCCGGACGCCCCCGCTGTCACCTTCGAGGGCGACACTCTGGCCTACTCCGAGCTGCACCGCCGCGCCGACGCTCTCGCCCGTGTCCTCGCGGGTCGGGGTGTGGGTCCCGGGGACGTTGTCGGTGTGCGCCTGGACCGTTCGCTGGACCTCGTCGTGGCCCTGCTGGCCGTGCTCCGGGCCGGGGCGGCTTACCTGCCGCTGGACCCGTCGTACCCGGCCGACCGGTTGGCCATGATGATCGAGGACGCAAGTCCCGCGGTCGTCCTGGAACCGGGACTGCGGTTGTCTGGCGAGCTCGCCGACCCCGTCTTGCCCACCCCGGCCGATGCTGCGTACGTCATCTACACGTCCGGTTCGACGGGTCGCCCCAAGGGTGTCGTCGTGGAACACCGTGCGATCGTCAACCGGCTCCTGTGGATGCAGGCCGAGTACGGCCTTGGCGTTGAGGACCGGGTCCTCCAAAAGACGCCGTCGAGCTTCGACGTGTCCGTGTGGGAGTTCTTCTGGCCCTTGATCACCGGCGCGACTCTCGTGGTCGCGAAGCCCGAGGGCCACAAGGACCCGGCGTACCTGGCCGACCTCATCGACCGCGAACGCGTGACAACCGTCCACTTCGTACCGTCGATGCTGAGGGCTTTCCTGGACTCGGGCGCACGCCCGACCACCCTGCGCCGGGTGATCTGTAGCGGCGAGGCCCTGCCCACGGACATCGCCACAACGCTTCCCCACACCCACAACCTCTACGGCCCCACCGAAGCCGCGGTGGACGTGACCTACTGGCCGGTGTCGGAGTCTGCGGGCCAGGGCACCGTCCCCATCGGCCGCCCGGTGTGGAACACCCAGGTCTACGTCCTGGACCGCCACCTGCGCCCGGTCCCGCCCGGGACTCCTGGTGAGCTGTACCTGGCCGGCGTCCAGCTGGCCCGCGGCTACCTGAACCGCCCGTCCCTGACCGCGAGCCGTTTCGTGGCCAACCCCTTCACCCCAGGCGACCGCCTGTACCGGACCGGCGACATCGTCCGCTGGACGGCCGGGGCGCTGGAGTACCTGGGCCGTTCGGACGACCAGGTGAAGCTGCGGGGCTTCCGGGTGGAACTGGGCGAGGTGGAAGCGGCCCTAGCCGCCCAACCAGGCGTCTCCGCAGCCGCCGCCGCTGTCCTGACCGACCGCCAGCAGCTGATCGGCTACGTCGTTCCCACAGCCCCTCGCGACCCCGAAATTGTCGGTACCCCGTGGGACAATGGAGACGGGGGCCGGAGGCCGGCGCTCGCGCCGGCACTCCCCGCAACTCCGCCGCTGGACCCGACGTCGCTCGATTCGGCAGCGCAGCCGGACCCGGACTCGCCGCTCGACCCGACGTCGCTCGACCCAGCCGCGCGGCAGGCCTCCGCCTCGCCGCTGGACTCAGCTTCGCTGCTGGACCCGCCGCCGCTCGGCCCGGGTGCGCGGCAGGCCTCCGCTTCGCCGCTCGGCCCGGCGTCGCCGCTCGGCCCGGCGTCGCCGCTCGGCCCGGCGTCGCCGCTCGGCCCGGCGTCGCCGCTCGGCCCGCCGCCGCTCGGCCCAGGTGCGCGGCCGGACTCGGCCTCGCGGCCCGGCCTGACCCCGCCGCTGGACCCGGTCGCGTTGCGGCGTGCGGTGGCGGAGTCGTTGCCCGAGCAGTTGGTGCCCTCGGCCATCGTCGTGCTGGACGCCCTGCCCCTCACCCCCAGCGGCAAGCTCGACCGCAAGGCCCTGCCCGTGCCGCAGGCCGCCGAAGCCCCCACCGACTCGGCAGCGCCCCGCGATCCGCGCGAGGAGATCCTGGCCGAGCTGTTCGCCGACGTCCTCGGCCTCGACCGGGTCGGCCGCGACGACGACTTCTTCGCCCACGGCGGCCACTCGCTGCTCGCCACCCGCCTGGTGAGCCGCATCCGCCGCACCCTCGGCGTCGACGTCCGGATCCGCGCGGTGTTCGACGCGCCGACCGTCGCCCGCCTCGCCCGGCACCTCGGCGGCACGACCACCCGACCCCCGCTGCACCCCCGGCAGCGCCCGGCCACCGTGCCGCTCTCGCCGGCCCAACGCAGCCTGTGGTTCCTCTACGAACTCGAGGGCCCGGACCCCGCGTACAACATCCCGCTCGCCGCGCACCTGACCGGTCCGCTCGACACCGACGCCCTCGACGCGGCGCTGACGGACGTCGTCGCCCGCCACGAGTCGCTGCGGACTCTGCTCAGCGCGGAGGGCCAGCACGTCCAGCCGCCGCAGGACGTCCGGTGCGCCCGGCACACCGACCGTGACGTGGACGAGTTCGTCGCGGAGGCCGCGCGGCGACCCTTCCGGCTGGACCGGGAGATCCCGTTCCGGGCGTCGCTGCTCGCCGTCGGTCCCGAGGAGCACGTGCTGGTCTTGGTGGTGCACCACTCTGCGGCCGACGAGTGGTCCGCCCGGCCGTTGTTGCGCGACCTGGCCACCGCTTACGCCGCGCGCCGGGCGAACCGCGTGCCGGAGTGGGCGCCGTTGCCGGTCCAGTATGCGGACTACACCTTGTGGCGGGAGGAGATCCCGGTCGAGGACCAGCGCGAGTTCTGGGTCCGGCGACTGGAGGACGTGCCCGAGGAACTCCCGCTCCCGACCGACCGGCCCCGGCCGCAGCGCCCGACCCGCGCGGCCGGCAGCGTGACCGTCGTGTTCCCGGACGGTCTCGCCGACCGGATGCGGGCGTTGGCGCGCAAGCAGGGCGTGACGGAACTGATGATCGGCCAGGCCGCGACCGCTGTCCTGCTGTCGGCCCTGGGCGCGGGCGAGGACGTCCCGCTGGGCACACCCGTCGCGGGCCGCACCGATGCCGCGCTGGACGACTTGGTGGGGTTCTTCGTCAATACGATCGTTTTGCGTACGATCGTTTCCGGAAACACCACTTTCCGCGAGCTGCTGGCCCGGGTGCGGGACACCGACTTGGACGCGTTCTCGCACCAGGACCTGCCGTTCGAGCGGGTGGTCGAGGTCGTGGCCCCGCCGCGCGCGCCGGGACGGCACCCGTTGTTCCAGGTGATGGTGTCGCACCGGGACGTCACCGCGACCGACCTGAGCCTGGAGGGGTTGACCGTCCGGCCGTTGGACGCGGGCGTGACCGGGGCGAAGTTCGACCTTGCGTTCCACTTCGGACCGGACGACTGCCAGATCACCTACGCGGCAGACCTGTTCGACCGGCCGACCGTCGACAGCTGGGCGCGCAGGCTCTGCCGACTGCTGACCGCACTGGTCGAGGCCCCGGACCGCCCGGTCGGCTTGGTGGACCTGCTCGACGACGAGGAACGCGCACAGCTGGCGTCCTTCAACGACACTGCGGAGGACCGCCCGGTCACCACGCTGCCCGCGATGGTCGAGGAGCAGGTGGCCCGCACGCCCGACGCTCCCGCGGTCGAGTTCCACGACGAGCGGTTGACCTACGCCGAGCTGAACACCCTCGCCGACGCGTTGGCCGATCGGTTGGTCGCGGTCGGGGTGGGGCCGGAGCGGACCGTCGGGATGCACTGGGAGCGGTCGCTGGAGTTGGTCGTCGGGCTGCTGGCGGTGGAGAAGGCGGGCGGCGCGTTCGTGCCGCTGGAGCCGTCGTGGCCGGCGCGGCGGATCGCGGAGGTCGCGGCGAGTGCCGGGCTGACGGCGGTGCTGAGCGGTGCCGGGCACGACGAGGCGGTGCGTGACCTGGGGATTCCGGTGGTGCACGTGGAGTTGGGCGGCCTCCGGCCCCCGTCTCCATTGTCCCACGGGGCACCGACAATTCCGGCGGGTGCTGCGGGTGCTGCGGGTGCTGCGGAAGCGGCGGGTGGCGCGAGTGTTGCGGATGCTGTGGGAGCGGCGGGTAACGCGGGAGCGGCGATCGCGGCGCGTTCCGAAGGGTTGGGGCTGGCGGCTTCTGCGACTGGCGGGGCGGGCGATGGCGAACCCAAGGTGGCGGCTGGCGCGGCGAGTGGTGGCGGGACTGCGGTTGCGGCGGGTGCCAGTGGGGCGGAGCTTGCGGTTGGTGTGGCGGGCGCTGGAGGAAAGCCTGGTGGGGGTGTTGAGCCTGAGGGGTTGGCGTATGTCATTTACACGTCTGGCTCTACCGGGGCGCCCAAGGGGGCGATGATTCGGCATCGGGCCATCACGCACCGGTTGTTGTGGCAGCGCGAGATGTTGGGGTTCGGGGCTGGGGATGCTGCCCTGTTCAAGGCGCCGCTCGGGTTCGACATCTCGATCAACGAGGTGTTCCTCCCGTTGGTCACCGGTGGCAAGGTGGTCATCGCCGAGCCCGGTGGTGAGCGGGACATCGAGTACATGCTCGGGCTGATCGAGCGGCACGGGGTGACGTTCACCTACCTGCCCTCCTCGATCCTCGACCTCCTGATCCAGGTGCCCGGGTTCGCCGAGCGTGCTCGGTCGTTGAAGCACGTCTGGTGTGGTGGCGAAGTCCTTACGCCCGAGTTGTTCCAGCGGTTCCGGGCGTTGAGCGGTGCGGTCATGTACCACGGGTACGGGCCTGCGGAAGCGACTATCGGGGTTAGTCACGTCGTGTACCGGGAACCGGATGCGATGCGGCGGGCGGTGTCGATCGGGCGGCCCAACGGGAACACGCGGCTGTACGTGCTGGACCGCCACCTTCGACAGGTGCCGGTGGACGTGCCGGGGGAGTTGTACGCGGGGGGCGTGTACCTGGGGCGTGGGTACATCAACGACCCCCGGCGCACGGCCGATCACTTTGTCGCCGATCCGTTCGGGCCGCCCGGGGAACGGCTCTACCGGACCGGGGACCTGGCGCGGTGGCGGGCCGATGGGACCTTGGAGTTCCTGGGGCGCGCGGACAACCAGATCAAGATCCGTGGCATGCGGGTCGAGCTGGAGGAGATCGAAGCGGTTCTGGAGCAGCACGGTGGCGTTCGGCGGGCCGTGGTGTTGTTGCGGGACAAGAAGTTGGTCGGGTACTGCCTGGGGACCGAGGTCGAAGGGCTTGGGGGCTGGTTGCGGACGCGGTTGCCTGATCACATGGTGCCGCAGCGGTTCGTGTTCCTGGACGAGTTCCCGTTGTTGCCCTCGGGCAAGGTCAACCGCAAGGCGCTGCCCGAACCCGCCCCCGAACCCGTGGGCGGCGGCCGGGACGCCGAGACCGAGGCCGAGAAGCTCCTGTGCGCGCTGATGGCCGAGGTCTTGCGGGTGCCGAAGGTGTCGCCGGAGGACAACTTCTTCTCGCTCGGCGGCGACAGCATCCAGTCCATCCAGTTCGTGGGCAAGGCGCGGGCGGCGGGGCTGCGGATCTCGCCGCGGCAGGTGTTCGAGTTCCAGAACGCCGCCGCGTTGGCCCGTGCGGTCGGCGAACCGCCGGTCCCGCACGACGAGGACCGTGCGCTGGGCGTGGGCGAGGTGCCGCTGACGCCGATCATGCGGTGGTGGGCCGAGTCCGGTGACCCGCGCATGGCGCAGGCGGCGTTGCTGCGCGTGCCGGCGGCGTCCGGGGCGCAGGTGTTCGAGGAGGCCGTGCAGGCGTTGCTCGACCACCACGACCTGCTGCGTGCCCGCCTGGTGGACGACGCACTCCACGTGCCGCCCGCCGGATCCGTGACCGCCGGCGTCGCCCACGTGCGGGTGAACGGCGATCTCGACGACCTTGTGCGCGCTGAGTACGAGCGGGCCGTCGCGGAACTCGACCCGGTGGGGGGTGTGCTGCTGCGGGCGGTGTGGTTCGACCTGGGGGAGAGCGAGCCCGGACGTCTGCTGCTCGTGCTGCACCACCTGGCGGTCGACGGTGTGTCGTGGCGCGTGCTCGCTGCGGACCTGGAGCAGGCCTTCACCGCGCGGCGGGAGGGGAATCCGGCGAAGCTCGACCCGGTTCCGACCTCTTTCCGCTGGTGGGCGCGCAATCTGCCGACGCCGGGGGAGGATGAGGCCGCCTGGTGGGAGCGCACGTTGCGTCCGGTTCGGCCTGTCGGCCGTGGGCCACGCCCCCCGGTATCCATTGTCCCACAGGGGTACGACAATTCCGCCGGTTCGGGCGAGGGGACGGCCGCGCCGGGAGAGCTGGAGACCGGCGTGGGGGAGCGCGGGGCCGGCACGGCGGTGGAGCGCGGGACCGATGCGCGCGTGGAGCGCGGGAGCGGTGCGAGTGTGGGGCGTCGGCCGGTGCTGACGGTGGGGCGGCGGACGGTTGAGATCGGTGGTGAGCAGGCGAAGGCGTTGTTGCGGGAGGTGCCGGCGGCGTTCCGGACTGGGACGCAAGAGGTGTTGTTGGCTGCCTTGGCGATCGCGTTGGGCACGCCTGAAACGGTTGCGCTTGAAGGGCACGGGCGGGAAGAGCATCTGGTGCCTGGTGCGGATCTGTCCCGGACGGTTGGATGGTTCACCACCGTCTATCCGGTTCGGCTCACACCGGCCACCACGCCGGGCGAAACGCTCAAGCAGGTCAAGGAAAGCCTGCGTGCTGTGCCTAACAACGGCATCGGGTACGGGCTGCTCGACAGCCGACCTGTGCCGGACCCGGAGATCAGTTTCAACTACCTGGGCCGGTTCGACGTCGGCGCTGTGGACGCCTTCTGGGTCCCGGCTCCCGAGAAGCTGCCCGAGCCGACCACCCAGCACCGGCCCCTGGAGCTGGACGTGGTCACCGAGGACCGGTCCGACGGGCCGGTCGTCAAGGCCACCTGGTCCTCCACGGGCCAGGTGCCGCACGACCTGATCACCCGGTGGCACGAGGCGTTGGACGCGCTGGTCGCCGAGGCCAGGACCGGGGTGTCCGGGCTGACGCCGTCGGACGTCCCGCTGGTGTCGCTCCGGCAGAACCAACTCGACAAGATCGCGGCGAAATGGCGGAAGAAGTGACCGACCCGACCGGCGACCACCCGACCGCCGACCACCCCAATGCCGACCCCATCGAGGACGTGCTGCCGCTGTCGCCGTTGCAGCAGGGCATGGTGTTCCACGCGGTGTACGACGAGGCCGCCGACGACGTCTACACGGTCCAGTTCGTGCTGGGCCTCACCGGCGACGTCGACCCGGACCGGCTGCGCGCCGCCGCCCAAGCCCTGCTGGACCGGCACGCCAACCTGCGTGCCGCGTTCGTGCACGAAGAGGTGGACGAGCCGGTCCAGGTGGTGTTGCGGGACGTCGAGTTGCCGTGGGAGTCGGTCGAGCTGACCGAGGACGAGTTCGCCGACTTCCTCGCGCGGGACCGCAACACCAAGTTCCAGCTCGACGACCCGCCGCTGCTGCGCATGACCCTGGTCAAGCTCGCACCCGGCGACTACCGGCTGGTGCTGAGCAACCACCACATCCTGCTCGACGGCTGGTCGCTGCCCCTGCTGGTCGGGGACCTCCTCGCCCTCTACCGGGGCACCCCGCCGCCCGCGCCCCGCCCCTTCCGGGACTACCTGGTGTGGCTGGCCAACCGCGACCGGGACGCCTCGACGGCAGCGTGGCTGGAGGCCCTGGGCGACCTCGAAGGCCCCACCCTGCTCGCCCCCGCGGCACCGAAGTCCCCCACCCGGCCGGACAAACTCCGCCTGGAGCTGCCGCAAGACCTGTCCGAACGCCTCTACGCCCGTGCCCGTGAGCACGGCCTGACCGTGAACACGGTCGTCCAAGGTCTGTGGGGCCTGCTGCTGGCCCGCCTGACCAACCGCGACGACGTCGTGTTCGGCGCGACGGTGTCCGGCCGCCCCGCCGACCTGCCGGGCGTGGAGGGCATGGTCGGCCTGTTCATCAACACGGTCCCGGTCCGCGTCCGCGCCCAGGGGACCCTGCTGGACGCCCTCGCCTCCGTGCAGGACGAGCAGGGCCGGCTGATCGAGCACCAGTACCTGGGCCTGACCGACGTGCAGCGCGCGGTCGGTCACGGTGACCTGTTCGACACGCTCGTGGTCTTCGAGAGCTACCCCGTCGACCGGGACGCCGTCGCGGCGGCCGAGCGGGACGCGGGCATCGCCATCAGCCGGGTCGAGGTCGAGGACTCCACGCACTACCCGCTCACCCTCGCGGTCGCGGCCGAGGAACAGTTGTCGGTGGTGTTCGAGCACCGCCCGGACGTGTTCCCGCGGACGTGGGCGGAGTCGGTGGCGGGCTGGTTCCGCCGGGCCGCCGAGGCTTTCGCCGCCGACCCGGCCACTCGGGTCACCCACCTGGACCTGCTGGGCGACGACGAGACCGCCGACCTGCGCCGCTACGGCACGGGCAAGGTGCTCGACGTGCCCGCCGCGACCCTGCCGGAGGTGCTGGCCGAGCAGGCCCGCCGCACACCCGACGCGCTCGCCATCGTCTCCGGGCCCCGCACCCTGACCTTCGCCGAGTTGAACACCCGGGCCAACCAGGTCGCCCGGGTCTTGGTGGAGCAAGGCGCCGGGCCGGAGCGGATCGTTGCCCTGAAGATGCCCGCCGGACCGGACATGCTGGTCGCGCTGCTGGCCGTGTTCAAGGCCGGCGCCGCCTACCTGCCGGTGGACCCGGAGTGGCCGGCCGAGCGCATCGACTTCATGCTCGCCGACGCCGACCCGGCGATCGTGCTGACCGAACTGCCCGACGTCACCGGCGTCCCGGGCGACGACCTGCCGACCGCCCCGCACCCGGAGCACCCCGCCTACGTCATCTACACCTCCGGCTCGACGGGCACGCCGAAGGCCGTCGTCGTGCCGCACCGGTCGATCCGCAACCTGCTGGTCAGCCACCGCGCCGACCTGTTCGACCCGGCGCAGGCCCGGCTGGGCCGCCCGCTGCGGGTGGCGCACGCGTGGCCGATGGCCTTCGACGCGTCCTGGCAGCCGATGCTGTGGATGTTCGCCGGGCACGAGATGCACCTGGTGCCCGCCGACGTCCGGCGCGATGCCGACCTGCTGCGCGCGTTCCTGGCCGACCACCGCATCGAGTTCGTGGAGCTGTCGCCGTCCCTGCTGGCCCAGGTCGCGTCCGAACCCGGCTGGCGCGGCGGGTTGAAGGTGCTGGGCGTGGGCGGTGAGGCGGTGCCGCCGTCGCTGTGGAAGTCGCTGCGCGAGGAACCCGACCTCGCCGTGTGGAACCTCTACGGGCCGACTGAGTGCACGGTCGACTCGGCCGCGTGCGACTTCGACCGGACCGAGAACCCGTGCATCGGCTCGCCGGTCGGCAACGCGCAGGCCTACGTGCTGGACCGGCACCTGCGGCCGTGCCCGGTGGGCGTCGAGGGCGAGCTGTACCTGGCGGGGGAGGGCCTGGCGCGCGGCTACCTCAAGCGGCCCGGCACCACGGCGGAGCGGTTCGTCGCCGACCCGTTCGGCCCGCCCGGCACCCGCATGTACCGGACCGGGGACGTGGCGCGGTGGAACGCCGAGGGCCTCATCGAGCTGCTGGGCCGGGTGGACGACCAGGTCAAGATCCGCGGGTTCCGCATCGAGCCCGGCGAGATCGAGGCCGTGCTGCTGCGCGACCCCCGCGTGGAGCGGGCGGTCGTGGTGCCGCGCGAGGACGTGCCCGGGGTCAAGCGGCTGGTCGCCTATGTCGTGGCGAGTGGCACGGACGGCCTGCGGGAACGGGTCGCCGCCGCCCTGCCCGAGCACATGGTGCCCGCCGCGGTCGTGGCCGTGGACCGGTTCCCGTTGACCCGCAACGACAAGCTCGACGTCAAGGCACTGCCCGCGCCCGACTACACCGCCACCACCTCCCGACCGCCGGCCACCGACCGCGAACGCCGGATCGCCGCCCTGGTCGCCGAGGTGCTGGGGCTGCCCGAGGTCGGCGCGGACG
This sequence comes from Saccharothrix sp. CCNWYY140, assembly GCF_037401995.1. NCBI lineage: Bacteria > Bacillati > Actinomycetota > Actinomycetes > Pseudonocardiales > Pseudonocardiaceae > Saccharothrix > Saccharothrix sp. CCNWYY140. The sequence goes on along the minus strand of NZ_JBBEGC010000064.1, from coordinate 24,808 downwards.
ACAGCTTCTTCGCGCTGGGCGGGGACAGCATCGTGTCCATGCGGCTGGTCAGCAAGGCCCGCGGCGAGGGCTTGTCGTTCAGCCCCAAGGACGTCTTCGAGCACCGCACGGTCGCCGGTCTCGCCCGCGTCGCGCGCGAGGATGTCCAGGTCGGGGACTCCGACGCCGGGATCGGCGAGGTGCCGCTGACCCCGATGCTGCACTGGCTCGACGACAACGCCCCCTACGACCGGCTCAGCCAGGCCCGGCTGCTGTGCACGCCGCCCGAGCTGACCCGGGACCGGCTGGTGGAGCTGGTCGCGGCCCTGCTCGACCGCCACGACGTGCTGCGGGCAACCTTCGACGGCACCTTCACCGTCCGCCCGCGCGGCGCCGTGGACGCGCACGCCTGCGTCCGCCGGATCGACGCCGAGGAGCTGGAGCACGCCGACATCGCCGAGCTGCTCCCGGCCGTGCTGGAGGACGAACTGGCCGGGCTGCGGCCCGCGACCGGCGAGATGGTCCGGTTCGTGTGGTTCGACGCCGGCCCCACCCGCACCGGCCGCCTGCTGGTCCTGCTGCACCACCTGGTCGTGGACGGCGCGTCCTGGGGCGTGCTGGTGCCCGAGCTGGCCGACCTGTGGGCCGGGCGCGAGCTGCCGCCGGTCGGCACGTCGTTCCGCGAGTGGGCGCTGGGCCTGGTCGAGGCGGCGCGCGCGAGGACCGCGGAGCTCCCGCTGTGGCGGGACGTCCTGTCCGGCCCGGACCCCGTGCTCGGCACGCGCCGGCTCGACCCGGCCGTGGACACCCGCGCCACCATGCGCGCCACCCGCACATCCCTCGACGCCGACACCACCGCCGCGCTGCTGACCACCGTCCCCGCGCGGCACGGCGTCACCGTGGACGACGTCCTGCTCGCCGGCCTCGCGCACGCCGTGTCCCGGTGGCGCGGCACGCCCGACACCTCGCTCCTGCTCGCCCTGGAGGGCCACGGGCGGGAGGAGGCGGTCGTGCCCGGCGCGGACCTGTCCGGCACGGTCGGCTGGTTCACCAGCGTGTTCCCGGTCCGCGTGGACCCGGGCGACCTGACCGCGAGCGTCCACAAGGGACTGTTGCGGGTCAACGAGCAGCTCTCCCTGCCCGACAAGGGCATCGGCCACGGCCTGCTGCGCTACCTCAACCCCCGCACGGCCGCCGAGCTGGCCGCGTTGCCCGAGCCGCAGATCGAGTTCAACTACCTCGGCCGGCTCACCCTCGGGGAGAGCGAGGGCGAACCGTGGTCCGGCGCGCCCGAGGTGGGCGCGATGGGCGGCGGCGTGGACGACGCCATGCCCGCCCCGTACTGCCTGGTGCTCAACGTGCTGGTGCGCGGCGGCGTGCTCGAAGCGGACTGGCAGTGGCCGGCCGCCCTGTTCGACGAAGACCGGATCCAGCAGCTGTCGCGCGAGTGGTTCGCCGCGCTGACGCTGATCGCGAAGGAGACCCCTGGTGAGTGACCTGGCCGCCCGCAAGCGCGAACTGCTGCGCCGACGGCTGGCGCAGGCCGGTCTGGCGAGCACGACGCAGATCCCGAAGCGGACCTCCGACGACGACCTGCCGCTGTCCTACGCCCAGTCCCGCATGTGGTTCCTCCAGCAGATCGCGCCGCACAGCCCCGCCTACAACGTGTGCCTGGCGATCGAGCTGCGCGGCGCGCTGGACACCGCCGCCCTGCACCGCTCGTTCCAGCGGCTCGTGGAGCGGCACGAGGTCCTGCGCACCCGCTACACCGCCGGCGACGACGGCGAGCCACGCCAGGTGGTCGACCCGTACGCGGTGGTCACCATGCCCGAGTCCGACCTGCGCGGCCTGGCGCCCGAGGAGCGGGAGGAGACCGTCCGCAAGGTCGCGCGCGCCGAATCCGGGTACGTGTTCGACCTGCGCCGCGACCACCCGCTGCGACTGCGCCTGCTGCGCCGCGCCGACGACGACCACGTGCTGGTGCTCACCGTGCACCACATCGCGTGGGACGGCTTCACCTTCAACACCCTGTCCCGCGACCTGTCCGCGCTCTACCGCGAGGACACCACCGGACAGCCCTCGGGCCTGGAACCGCTGCCGGTGCAGTACGCGGACTTCGCGGTGTGGCAGCGCAAGACGTTCACCGACGAACGCCTGGCCCGCGACCTCGACCACTGGCGGCGCGCGCTGGACCCCATGCCGGAGAACCTGCCGCTGCCCACCGACCTGCCGCGCCCGGCGCTGCGCTCGGACCGGGGCGACCGCCGGTTCCGCACCTTCGACACCGCGGTCACCGACCGGATCGGCGAGTTCGCGCAGGCCCGGGGCGTCACGCCGTTCATGGTCGTGTTCGCCGCCTACGCGGCCCTGCTGGGCCGGTACACCGACGCCACGGACGTGCCGATCGGGTCGGCGTCGATGAACCGCGACGCCGGCGAGGTCGAACGGCTCATCGGCAACTTCGGCAACACGCTCGTGCTGCGCGCCGACCTGTCCGGCGACCCGACCTTCGCCGAGCTGGTGGCCCGCGTGCAGCGGGTGTGCACCGAGGGGTACGCCCACCAGGACCTGCCGTTCGACCTGCTGGTGGAACGCCTGCGCCCGCCGCGCGTGCCGGGCCGGTCGGTGCTGTTCGACGTCATGCTGCTGTTCCTGACCCAGGGCTTGCAGGGCTTCCAGCTGCCCGGGGTGGAGGCGAGCTGGGAGACCGTGCACAACGACACCACCCAGTTCGACCTGGCGCTGGAGGCGTTCCTGACCGACGGCCGGATGCGCGTCGAGGCGACCTACTCGACGGAGCTGTTCACGGCGTCCACCGTGGACCGCTTCCTGGCCCACCTGGAGCGCCTGCTGGCGGCGGGCTTGGCGGGTCCTGAGCTGCGGTTGAGCGACCTGGACTTCCTGGACGAGGGTGAACGCGCCGAGTTGACCGGTGTCGTGGTCGAGGTCCCGGAGACGACTCTGGCGGAGTTGCTGTCCGCGCAGGCCGACCGGACGCCGGATGCGACGGCGGTGGTGTTCGAGGGGTCTTCGCTTAGCTATGCCGAGCTGGATGGCCGTGCCGCGGAGTTGGCTGGTCGTCTGGCTGCTCGTGGTGTGGGTCCGGGGCACGTTGTGGGCGTGCGGATGGACCGTTCGCTCGATCTGATCGTTGCTTTGCTGGGTGTGGTGAAGGCCGGGGCGGCTTACTTGCCGTTGGACCGGTCGTACCCGGCTGATCGTCTGGCGATGATGATCGAGGACGCTCAGCCCACGGTCGTGCTGGAGCCGGGTCTGCTGGATGGTGAGACCGCTGAGGTGCGTCCGCCGACGCCGGGTGATGCGGCGTATGTCATCTACACGTCGGGGTCGACTGGTCGGCCCAAGGGTGTGGTTGTCGAGCACAGGGCGATCGTCAACCGGTTGTTGTGGATGCAGGATGAGTACGGGCTGACTCCTGCTGACCGGGTACTCCAGAAGACGCCGTCGAGTTTTGACGTGTCGGTGTGGGAGTTCTTCTGGCCGTTGATCACGGGCGCGACCTTGGTCGTGGCCAAGCCGGAGGGTCACAAGGACCCCGCGTATCTGGCTGATTTGATCAAGCGTGAGGGCGTGACGACGGTGCATTTCGTGCCGTCGATGTTGAGGGCTTTCGTCGAGTCGGGTGCTCGGCCGGAAGGTCTGCGGCGGGTGATCTGTAGCGGCGAGGCCTTGCCGTCCGATCTGGGGCGCGCCCTGCCGCACACCCACAACCTCTACGGCCCTACGGAAGCGGCCGTGGACGTGACGTACTGGCCGGTGGCGGAAGGCGCGGGCCAGGGCACGGTTCCCATCGGGCGGCCCGTGTGGAACACGGGGACGTACGTGCTGGACCGGTTCCTCAAGCCGGTCGGACCGGGTGTGGCGGGGGAGCTGTACCTGGGTGGTGTCCAGCTCGCGCGGGGCTACCTGAACCGGCCGGGGTTGACGGCGTCGCGGTTCGTGGCGAGTCCCTTCGAGGCTGGCGAGCGCCTCTACCGGACTGGTGACCTGGTGCGGTGGAACGGGGACGCGCTGGAGTACCTGGGGCGCACCGACGACCAGGTCAAGCTGCGCGGTTTCCGCATCGAGCTGGGCGAGGTCGAAGCCGCACTGACGGCACTCCCGGGTGTTCACGCGGCAGCGGCGACCGTCCACACCGGCCGCCAACAGCTCATCGCCTACGTCGTCCCCAGCGACAACGCCGGGAATGTCGGTGGTGCGTGGGATGATGGTGACGGGGGCCGGAGGCCGGCGCTCGATCCGATCGCGCTGCGCACGGCGGTCGCGACCACGCTGCCCGAGCAGCTCGTGCCCTCGACGATCGTGGTGCTCGACGCCCTCCCGCTGACCCCCAGCGGCAAGCTCGACCGCAAGGCGCTACCGGAACCCGAGCTCACCACGACCGCCCACGAAGAACCGCGCACCCGCGCCGAACGCACCCTCGCCGGCCTGTTCGCCGAACTGCTCGGCGTCGACCGCGTCGGCCGGCACGACGACTTCTTCGCCCTCGGCGGCCACTCCCTGCTGGCCACGCGCCTGGTCGGCCGGGTCCGCGCGGACCTCGGCGTCGAACTGGCCATCGGCGAGGTCTTCGACGCGCCCACGGTGGCCGGCCTCGTGACCCTGCTCGACGGCGGCGGTCGCAAGCGCCCCGCGCTCGCCCCGGTGCCCCGCCCGCGCCGCACCCCGCTGTCGTCGGCCCAGCAGCGCCTGTGGTTCCTCTACCGCCTGGAAGGCCCGAGCGCGACCTACAACGTCCCCTTCGCCGTCCGCATCGACGGCCGCCTGGACGTGGACGCCCTCACCCTCGCCCTCGCCGACGTGGTCCGCCGCCACGAGGTGCTGCGCACGGTCTACCCGGAGTTCGAGGGCAAGCCCTACCAGCAGGTCCTGGACGTCCTGCCGACCCTGGCCACCCACACCGGCGACCCGCGCGACGCCGCCGCCCGGAAGTTCGAGCTGGACCGCGAACCCCCGTTCGAGGCCAGGCTGTACCGGGTCGGCGACCACCACGTCCTGTCCCTGCTGACCCACCACATCGCCAGCGACGGCTGGTCCGCCGAACGCCTGGTCGCCGACCTCACCACCGCCTACACCGAACGCGAACGCGGCCGGACCCCCGGCTGGGCCCCGCTGCCGGTGCAGTACGCGGACTACGCGCTGTGGCAGCGGGACCTGCTCGGCACCGGCCCCAGGAGCCTCGCCGCCGAACAGCTCGCCCACTGGACCCGGGCGCTGGCCGGGCTGCCCGACGAGATCACCCTCCCCACCGACCGCCCCCGTCCCGCCGAGGCGACCTACGCCGGTGACGCCGTGCCGTTCCGGATCTCGCCGCGCACCCACCGGGCACTGGCGGACCTGGCGCGCCAGTCCGGCGGCACCGTGTTCATGGCCGTGCAGGCCGCGGTGGCGGCGTTGCTGAACCTGCTGGGCGCGGGCGAGGACGTGCCGATCGGCGCGCCGGTCGCCGGCCGCACGGACACCGCGCTGGACGGCCTGGTCGGGTTCTTCGTCAACAACCTGGTGCTGCGCAACGACCTGACCGGCGACCCGACCTACCGGCAGCTGCTGGACCGGGTGCGCCGCACCGACCTGGACGCCTTCGCCCACCAGGACCTGCCGTTCGAGCGGCTGGTGGAGGCGCTCAACCCGGCGCGTTCGCTGGGCAGGCACCCGCTGTTCCAGGTGATGCTCGCGTTCAACCAGGCCCCGGCGGGTCCGGTGCCCTTCGGCGCGGCGTCGCTGCGCGAGCAGCACGTCGACTTCTACACCGCCCGCCTGGACCTCTCGTTCCACCTGTTCGAGCACGGTGTCGACGGCGGCCTGGACGGCTGGCTGGTCTACGCCGAGGACCTGTTCGACCGGTCCACTGTGGACGGTGTGGTGGCGCGGTTCGTGCGCCTGCTGGACGACCTGGTCGCCGCGCCGGACCGCCCGCTGTCCCGGGTGTCGGCGCTCCTGCCGGGCGAACCCGCCGAGCTGACCGGCGCCGTGGTCGACGTGCCGGAGACGACCCTGGCGGAGCTGCTCACCACCAAGGCCGCACGGACTCCCGATGCGGTGGCGGTGGTGTTCGAGGGCATCTCCTTGACCTATGCCGAGTTGAATGCGCGTGCCGCGGAGTTGGCTGGTCGTCTGGCTGCTCGTGGTGTGGGTCCGGGTCATGTTGTGGGCGTGCGGATGGACCGTTCGCTCGATCTGATCGTGGCTTTGTTGGGTGTGGTGAAGGCCGGGGCGGCTTACTTGCCGTTGGATCCGTCGTACCCGGCTGATCGTCTGGCGATGATGATCGAGGACGCTCAGCCCACGGTCGTGCTGGAGCCGGGCCTGCTGGACGGTGAGACCGCTGAGGTTTGCCCGCCGACGCCGGGTGATGCGGCGTATGTCATCTACACCTCTGGGTCGACGGGTCGGCCCAAGGGTGTGGTGGTGGAGCATCGGGCGATCGTCAACCGGTTGTTGTGGATGCAGGCCGAGTACGGGCTGACGGCGAGTGATCGGGTTCTCCAGAAGACGCCGTCGAGTTTTGACGTGTCGGTGTGGGAGTTCTTCTGGCCGTTGATCACGGGTGCGACCTTGGTCGTGGCCAGGCCGGAGGGTCACAAGGATCCGGCGTATCTGGCTGATTTGATCAAGCGTGAGGGTGTGACGACGGTGCATTTTGTGCCGTCGATGTTGAGGGCTTTCGTCGAGTCGGGTGCTCGGCCGGAGAGTCTGCGGCGGGTGATCTGTAGTGGCGAGGCCTTGTCGTCGGACATCGCGCAAGCCCTCCCGCACACCCACAACCTCTACGGCCCCACGGAAGCCGCCGTCGACGTGACCTACTGGCCGGTGTCCGAAGGTGCCGGCGACACCACGGTGCCGATCGGCCGCCCGGTGTGGAACACGCAGCTCTACGTCTTGGACCGTGCCCTGCGCCCGGTTCCGCCGGGTGTGGCGGGGGAGCTGTACTTGGGTGGTGTCCAGCTCGCGCGGGGCTACCTGAACCGGCCAAGCCTCACGGCGTCCCGGTTCGTGGCGAGTCCCTTCGAGGCTGGCGAGCGGCTTTACCGGACCGGTGACCTCGTGCGTCGGACCGGGGACGCGCTGGAGTACCTGGGCCGCACCGACGACCAGGTCAAGCTCCGCGGTTTCCGCATCGAGCTGGGCGAGGTCGAGGCCGCCGCGAGCAAGCTCGACGGCGTTCGGCAGGTGGCGGTGGCGGTGCGGGACGACCGGCTGGTCGCCTACGTCGTCGGCCGCGCCGACATCCGGGACGAGCTGGCGCGGGAGCTGCCCGAGCACATGGTCCCGGCGGTGGTCGTCGAGCTGGACGCCCTCCCGCTGACCCCGAGCGGCAAGCTGGACCGCAAGGCCCTGCCCGCCCCGGACTTCGCGACGCTGGCCGGTCGAGCGGAGCCGAGCACCGAACGCGAAGCCGTGCTGTGCGCGCTGTTCGCCGACGTCCTCGGGTTGCCGCAGGTCGGCGCGCAGGACAGCTTCTTCGCGCTGGGTGGCGACAGCATCATGTCCGTGCAGCTGGTCAGCCGCGCCCGCAAGGCCGGGGTGGTGATCACGCCGAGGCAGGTGTTCGAGCACCGCACCCCCGCCGCGCTGGCTGCGCTCACCTCGGCCGCCGTGGTCGCGGCCGACGACCCGGTGGGCCGGGTCGAGCCGACGCCGATCATGCGGTGGACCAAGGGCGGCCTGAGCCAGGCGATGCTCCTGGTGGCGCCGGAAGGGCTCACCGAGGACGGCCTGGTCCGCACGGTCCAGGCGGTGCTGGACCGGCACGACGTGCTGCGCGCCCGCTGGGACGGCAGCACGCTGGTCGTGCCCGAGGAGTCCTTCGACGCCAAGGAGGTCGTCCGCCGCGCCGAACGCGGGCTGGACGCCGAGCTGCTCGCCGCCCGCGACCGCCTCACGCCCGACCGGCTGGTCCAGGTGGTGTGGTTCGCGCCGGACCGGGTGCTGGTCGTGGCCGACCACCTGGTCGTGGACGGCGTCTCGTGGCGCGTCATCACCGACGACCTCGCCGACGCCTGGGCGGGCCGGCCGCTGACCCGCACCGGCACGTCTTTCCGCCGCTGGGCCGAGCTGCTCGCCGCCCAGGACCGCGGCGGCGAGACGGGGCTGTGGCGGGACGTCCTCGACGGCGCGGACCCCGTGCTGACCCGCGGCGGCGGGCACGTCACCGCGTTCTCGGTGCCGCTGCCGGACGGCGCGGAGCAGGCCGGGGTGCGGGAGCTGCTGCTGTCGGCGTTCGCGCAGGCGCTGGAGTCGTGGCGCGGGCGCGGCGGTGACGTGGTGGTGGCCGTGGAAGGGCACGGGCGCGAGGAGCACATCGCGCCCGGCGTGGACCTGTCCGCCACGGTCGGCTGGTTCACCACGATCTTCCCGGTCCGGCTGCGGCCCGGGATGCGGCTGCGGGACGTGAAGGACCAGCTGGACTCGCTGCCCGACAACGGCATCGGCTACGGCCTGGTCCGGCCGCTCGCGGGTCTGCGGGAGCCGACGATCGTGGTCAACTACCACGGCCGGCTGCGCCAGGGCGACGGGTCGCCGTGGACGCCCGCGCCCGAGGTGCCGTGGCTGCGGGTCCCGCCGAAGGTCGAGCACTGGGCGTTGGAGGTCAACGCCGTCGTCATCGGCGACGAGCTGCGGGTGGAGGTGGTCGGGGCCGACGAACCCGGCCTGGTCGGGTCGTTCCGCACCGCGCTGGCCGGCAGCGCGCCGACCACGCGCGACACGGCCCTGGTGGACGTTTCCGAAGAAGAGATCGACGAGTTCGAAGTGGAGCTGGGCACGTGGTGAGTCAGCAGCCGACAGCGGGCGAACTTCTGCGCGAGGTCACCGACCTGTTGGGCCCCGAGGCCGAGGGCCTGTCCGAGCAGGACAGCCTGATCGAGTGGGGCCTGGACTCCATCCAGCTCATGCAGGTGGCGAACCAGTGGCGGCGGCGCGGCATCAAGGTGCCCTTCGCGCTGCTGGCCAAGCGCCCGACGCTGGCGGGCTGGCGGGAGATCCTGGCCGAGGCGGCCGGCGTCGCGCCCGAACCCGAGGTCCGGGTCGAGGTGGACGAGGACGCGCCGTTCCCGCTGGCCCTCATGCAGCACGCGTACTGGATCGGCCGCGACGAGGAAGCCGCGCTCGGGTCCGTCGCCGCCCACCTCTACGTCGAGTTCGACGGCCCCGACCTGGACCCCGACCGGCTCGCGGCGGCGGTGCGCAAGCTGGTGGCCCGGCACGGGATGCTGCGCGCGGAGTTCGGCGACGACGGCCGCCAGCGCATCCTCCCCGAACGCCGCCAGGACCCGCTGGTCCTGCACGACCTGCGGGAGGCCGCGGAGGACGTGGTGGCGCGGCGGTTGGAGGAGCTGCGGGACGCCTCCTCGCACGCCCGGCTGGACGTGGCGCGCGGCGAGGTGTTCAAGATCCAGCTCTCCCGCCTGCCGGGTGGCAAGGCGCGGCTGCACGTGGACGTCGACATGCTCGCGGCGGACGCGTTGAGCTACCGGGTGTTGCTGGCCGACCTGGCCCGGTTCTACGACGAGCCCGACTACGAGCCCGCTGCGATTTCCTACAGCTACCCGCGTTACCTGGCCGAACGCGAGGTCACCAAGGCCGCCGAGCGGGCGCAGGCGCGGGAGTGGTGGCAGCACCGCGTCCCCGAACTGCCGACCGCGCCCGACCTGCCGCTGTCGGACGCCGCGTCGTCCCGCGTGACCCGTCGCCACCACTGGCTGGCCCCGGAGGACCGCAAGCGCCTGGCCGCCCGCGCCCACGAGCACGGCGTCACCCCGGCGATGGCGGTGGCCACCGCGTTCGCCGAGACGCTGTCGGCGTGGAGCGCGCAGCCCCGGTTCCTGATGAACCTGCCCATGTTCGACCGGCAGAGCACCCACCCCGAGGTGGACCAGCTGGTCGGCGACTTCACCTCCTCCGTGCTGCTGGAGGTGGACCTGTCGGAGGAGGCGTCGTTCGCCGAGCACGCCAAGGCGTTGCAGGCCCGCATGCACGAGGACGCCGCCCACGCCGCGTACTCCGGTGTCGAGGTGCTGCGCGACCTGTCCCGCCACCACGGTGAGCAGGTGCTGGCGCCGGTGGTGTTCACCAGCGCGCTGAACCTGGGCGAGCTGTTCGACGCGCGGGTGCGGCGGTGCTTCGGCGAGGCGGTGTGGATCATCTCGCAGGGGCCGCAGGTGTTGCTCGACGCGCAGGTCACGGAGGTCGACGAGGGTCTGCTGATCAACTGGGACGTGCGGGAGGGCTCGTTCCCGCCTGGTGTCGTGGACGCGATGTTCGCCGCGTTCCGGGACCTGGTCACCGGGTTGGGGCAGCGGGACGAGGTGTGGTCGCGGTCGGTGGGGAACGTGCTGCCGGCTGGTCAGCTGGAGGTTCGGGCTCGGGTCAACGCGACTGACGGGCCGCGGAGTTCGGGCTTGTTGCAGGACGGGTTCTTCGCGCGGGCCGCGGAGACGCCGGACGCGCCTGCGGTGTTGTGGGGGCGCGATGGGGTGCAGACGTACGGCGAATTGGCGGACCGGGCTTTGCGGATCGCGGCTTCCTTGCGGGACAAGGGGGTTGGGGTCGGGGACCTGGTGGGGGTGAGTCTGCCCAAGGGGCCGGACCAGGTCGCGGCTGTGCTGGGTGTGTTGGCGGCTGGGGCGGGGTATGTGCCGATCGGGGTGGACCAGCCTGCCGCGCGGGCCGAGCGGATTCGGCGTATTGCTGGGCTTTCGGTGGTGCTGACGGATTTGTCCGCTGAGGTTGAGCCGCTGGTTGAGCCTGTGCGTTGTGGTGAAGAGGATGTTGCGTATGTGCTGTTCACGTCCGGCTCGACTGGGGAGCCGAAGGGCGTGGAGGTGCCGCATCGGGCGGCGGTGAACACTGTTGAGGATTTGAACGAGCGGTTTGGGGTTGGGCCCGGGGATCGGTGCCTTGCGGTGTCGGCGCTGGAGTTCGATCTGTCGGTGTACGACATCTTCGGGGTGTTGGCGGCTGGTGGCGCGGTCGTGCTGGTGGAGGAGGGCGAGCGGAAGGACGCTCGGCAGTGGGTCGAGTTGGTGGTCGGTCGTGGGGTGACGCTGGTCAACTGTGTGCCGGCGTTGCTGGACATGTTGCTTGCTGCGGCCCGGCCTGGTGAGTTGTCCGGCTTGCGCACGGTGTTGTTGGGTGGTGACTGGGTCGGCACGGACTTGCCGGGGCGGGTGCACGAGCAGTCGCCGTCGTGCCGGTTCGTGGGGCTGGGTGGCACTACCGAGACCGCGATTCACTCGACGGTGTGCGAGGTGACGGAGGTGCCGCCGCACTGGCGGTCCGTTCCTTATGGGACGCCGTTGCGGAACGTCGCGCTGCGGGTGGTGGACGTGCGGGGTCGGGACTGTCCGGACTGGGTCACCGGTGAGCTGTGGATCGGTGGCGCGGGGGTGGCGCACGGGTACCGCGCCGATCCGGAGCGGACGGCGGACCGGTTCGTCGGGTTCGAGGGGCGGCGGTGGTACCGGACCGGGGATCTGGCGCGGTACTGGCCGGATGGGACGGTCGAGTTCCTGGGGCGTCGGGATCACCAGGTGAAGGTGCGTGGGATGCGCATCGAGTTGGGTGAGGTCGAGGCGGCGTTGGCCGAGTTCCCCGGGGTGCGGCGGGGTGTGGCAGGGGTTGCCGGGGTTGCTGGGGCGCAACTGGTGGCGGCTGTTGCGGGGGCGGTGGACGGGGAGGAGGTGCGTGAGTTTGTGCGCAGCTTGTTGCCGCCTCACATGGTGCCGGTGCGGGTTGTTGTGCTGGACGAGATGCCGTTGACCGCTAATGGCAAGGTTGATCGCAAGGCTGTGGCTGGGCAGTGGCAGGCTGAGGTTGATTCTTATGTGGCCCCGGGTTCGGCTGTCGAGCAGGTGTTGGCGAAGGTGTGGGCTGAGGTGTTGGGGGTTGAGCGGGTCGGGGTGGATGACCCGTTCTTTGGGCTGGGTGGGGATTCCGTGCTGGCGACGATGATTGTCGGGCGGGTGCGGGAGGCGTTGGACACGGCCGAGGTGACTGTGCGGACGTTGTTCGGGGCGTTGACTGTGGGGGGTATGGCGGCTCGGATGGTGGCTGAGGAGTCTGTGCCGGGGCGGTTGGAGCAGGTGGCGGAGATCTTCCTGGAGGTTGACGCTTTGTCGGCGGAAGATCTGGAAGCCCAGTTGTAGCTTCGCTCCTTTGGGACGCGCTGCGCGCTGTTGGGACGCGCTGGCGCGCTCTCAAGATTAAAAGCGGCGCTCGCCGCGCGGCAGGCCCCCGGGGGTGGAAGGGCGTCGGTTCCTTCCCCCCCGTACGGCCTGCCGGAGGCAACCACCCTTTGGCCCTCTTTGCAACCGGTGAAGCGTGGTTGCAAAGAGGGCCAAAGCGCGGTTGGGCTTCGCCCAGGCCGTACGGGGGGGAAGGAACCGAGGCCCTTCCTGTGGCTGGCAGCCACTCCGAGCGCCTTCGGCGCGGAAAGCCTGCGCCTGCGGCGCGTAGGGCGGCGGGTGCGGCGGGTGCGGGGCGGGGGTAGTGGGGACGGCGAAGGGGCGCACTTCCGGTGGAAGTGCGCCCTTTCTTGGCTTGGCTGCTGCTGCTTGCTTGTTAGGCGAGCTTGTCGATGCCGGGGGTCAGCTTCTCCAGGACCCACGGGATGTCCAGGGCGGTCGGGTAGCGGAGGGCTGAGATGGTTTCCATGTCGACTGCCAGGTAGTTGCCGGACTTGACCTGGGTGACCAGCTGGTTGGACTCGAAGGCCTGCTTCAGGTCCGGGGTGGTGAAGGCGACGATCACCAGGTCTGCGGACAGCTTGTCGTACTGTTCCGGGTTCAGGGTGCCGGTCGGGCTGCCGGACTCGTTCTTCGTCGCGTCGGCCACGGTGGGGCTCAGGGTCAGGCCCGTCTGCTCGATGAGGCGGACGGCGAAGTCTTCCTTGGACACCAACGTGAACATCTTGCCGGGGGTGTTGCCGACCGAGGCGGTGAAGGTCTTGCCGGCGGTCTTCGGGTGTTCGGCCTTGAACTTGTCGATCGCCGCCTGGGTCAGGCCCACGAGCTTTTCGCCCTCGCCGATCTTGCCCAGGGCCTTCGCGACCACCTGGACGTGTTCCTGCCAGGTCTGCTTGCCCCAGTCGCTGGCGTAGCCGACGGTCGGCGCGAGCTTGGCCAGGTTCGGGTACTCCTGCTCCAGGCCGTAGGACGAGGTGGCCAGGATCAGGTCCGGCGCGTACTTGCCCACCTGCTCCGGGTCCACGCCGGCGGCGGCGTCGACGATCTTGGTCTTGGTCGGGTCGAGCTTGCCCTTGAGCCAGCTCGGGACCGCGTCGCCGCCGGACTTGTTGAAGAACGCCACCGGGGTCACGCCCAGGGCGATGGCGGCGTCCAGGTCGTCGGTGGCGGTGCCGACGACGACGACCTTGGTCGGCTCCTTGGGGATCTCGGCCTTGCCGAACTTGTGCTCGATGGTCACCGGGAAGGCCGTGGAACCCGCGCTCGACGGGGACGTCGTCTGCGTGGAGGCGTCCTGCACGTCGCCGCACGCGATCAGGCCGAACCCGAGCACCGTCGCGAGCGAACCCGCGGAGAAGGCCCGGAACGCTCTGCCGGACAGACGGACCCTGCGAGACATGGCAACACCCTTTCGGTGGACGGACACGAGGCGCCGCAAGTGAAGCAAGGCTTACCTAAGAAAGCAATGCGCGACACTGCGACGCGGATCACGTCCACCGGGTCAGTGCAGGTTGAGGGCTTGGCGCACCACCGCCTTCATCCGCTCACCGGCGCCCCGGGGCGGCGCCTCGGTCACGCGTTCGCGGAGCACGTCCAGGCCCTCGCCTTCCAAGCGGTCGAAGCCCTCCGGGCGTCCGCTCATCGCCAGCACCAGTGGTTCGGCCTCGCCGCGCACCGTCGGGCCGGTGCCGTGCGACCAGCCCGTGTCCACCGCTTCCAGGTGCAGGCCGTGCAGCCGTGATCCCATCGAGAAGCCCGGCGACGGTCGTTCGGCGAGGTGTTGGAACACCACGTGCAGCCGGTCCTCGGGGATGGTGCGCTCGATGCCCAGCGGCATCCGGACGTCCAGGTCGTGCAGGACGATGTCGGCGAGGACCGGCTCGAAACCGGCCCGGGGGATGGTCGTCCTGGACCCGGCCCACTTGCGCAGGCGGGCGGCGACCTCGGCGGTGGACAAGCGGGCCTCGCGGGCGGTGAGCTTGCGGTTGTACTCGTCGAAGTTCGCCGCTGTCGTGACGATCGCCCAGTACAGCTTGGCCTGCCCGAACCTCAGGTAGGTCACCAGGTGCGCGCCCACGTCGTGGATGGTCCACCCGGCGCACAGGCTCGGTGTTCGCGCCTGTTCGGGGGTCAGGCCTTCCAGCAGGTCAGCCATCCGGAGTCGCTCGTCGACGAGCATGTCGTAGACCGGCACCGGTCCACGCTAGGGCGGGGCGCGGGTGCTGCGCTTCTCGTGGATTGCCTCATTGCGCGCGGCCGGTGGTCCACGCGGCCAGGCCGGCTGCCGTGGGGGCCTCGCCGGGGAACGCGTCGGCCAAGGCGCGGACGTAGCTCTGGGCCTCGGGCGTGGTCAGGTCCGGTGGGCGTGACCACGGGGCGTGGTGGCCCTGGGTGAGGACGATCTTTGTGGAGGCCGCAGGATCGATGGGGATGTTGAGGCGGGCGGCTTCTGCGTGGATGACCTCTTCCGCTTTCAGGGAGCGGGCCGAGCGGTCGCTGACGATGGCGATCGGGCCTTGGGCCTTGGCGACCATCGTGCGGAGGGTGGCGGCGTCGGAGTCGGTCAGGGTGGGCCAGGGCTGGTCGGTCGGGTTGCCGGTGAGGAGGGAAGCCAGGACGGCGCTGACGTGTTCGGGGGCCTCGGAGCCGCGCACGTCGGGGCCGGTCCACGGGTCCTTGCCGGGGTCGACCGGCATGGTGGCGCGGACGCCGTCGCGTTCCAGCCACAGGGAACCGCGGACTTCACCCAGCCACACCAGTGCCCACCGGCCACTCGCGCCGGGGCGTTCCTCGGTGTCGACTAACGCGGTGGGGGAGTTGCCGACCTTGAGCGGACCGGCGGTGTGCACGAGGTTCCAGCCCGGTCGGTGCGGGACCACCAGGACGTCCACGGGACCGCCTCCGACCACGACCCGGGACAGCACGGGACGTCCGGACGGCGGGGTCACCAGGTGCCCGGCCACGGTGATCTGCGCCAGGCTCACCAGGAGCGCCACGCCCAAGCCGATGCCGACCGCCCGGACCATCACCGTGGGCGGGCACACCGCCAGCCACGCGACACCCGCGAATCCGGCCATCAGCACGACGTGCGCCCCGGCCAGCGGAGGACCGGCG
Source organism: Saccharothrix sp. CCNWYY140 (assembly GCF_037401995.1). NCBI lineage: Bacteria > Bacillati > Actinomycetota > Actinomycetes > Pseudonocardiales > Pseudonocardiaceae > Saccharothrix > Saccharothrix sp. CCNWYY140. The sequence goes on along the minus strand of NZ_JBBEGC010000064.1, from coordinate 9,509 downwards.
AACCACAGCACGGCGGCGGTCGCGGTCATCACCACGGCCGCCACCACGCACCGGGCCACGCCGGGGAACCGGTCGCGCAGCAGCGGCGGCGTGCACAGGCACAGGAGCACGGCCGCCGCGGCGGGCGCGGGCAGCCACCGGGCGTCGGCGACGAGCAGCGAGACCACGCCGCCCGCCGCCGCCGCGCCGGTGACGACCTGCCGGGTGCGCGGACCGGTCGTGGAGAACGGGCGGGTCAGCGCCCAGCCCGCCGCGATGGTCACGGCGGCGAGCAGGACCAGCCGCAGCAGGGTGAAACCCAGGGGCAGGCCCACCGCCCCGCCGCCGTGACCGTGCACGGCTCAGACCGTCGCCGGCACCGCGCACGTGCACTGCATCTGCGCGCGTTCCTCAGGCGTCGGTCGCATGTGGAGCACCATCGCGACCACCATCGGCACGAACACGATGAAGTTGTAGAACAGGTGCAGTTCCACGCGCGGCACGATCAGCTGCACGATGCTCGTCGGCACCGGGCGGCCCAGCAGGTTCACGCCGGTGGACGACTGCGTGATCAGCAGCAGGTGCTCGATGTGGTGCCAGAACTGGAGCACCAGGGCGACGGTCCACCACGTGCGGGCGCGGCCGACGAAACCCTTCCGCAGCGCGAACAGCGCCACGATCATGATCAGCGCGAACCCGTAGTGCAGCACCTCGGACGAGATCAGCCACGGGAACCAGAGGCCCAGCACGCCCTTGGACTTCGGGATGGGCCAGCCCATCGCGTAGATCTGGAAGGCCTGGGCGAGGTGCTCGGCCCAGTGCGCCAGGACGACGAACAGGAACCCGTACAGGGCGAGCTTGTGGTGGCGGGTGTTGAGCGCCCCCGGCGCACCACCCGCGGTGTGCGAATGGACATGGGTGTCGGCCACAGATCCTCCCGGCTATTACCGGTCCACGGTCGGAACTTCCCGGTACGGGAACGCTACCTGCGCAGGTCAGCGGGGGAAACGCGGCGATGCGGAAACCGCAATCCGGAATAAGTGGGCGTTTTCTACGCGATGTTCAGCTCGGCGTCGGCGGCGGCCGGTTCGGGTGGCGCGAGGGTGCTCAGCAGGCACGCGAACCGCTCCCGGTCGCCCTGCACGGCGACCTCGCCGGCGGCTTCCGCCTCGGCCGGCGAGCGGGTGCCCCACACGATGCCGTGCAGGGTCGCCGGATCGGTGACCACGACCGCCTCCGCGCCGGCGGCCTCGCCCCGGCGGACCTCGATCGCGTTGTCGGCCAACAGGACCCGGAACCCGTCGCCGCCGACCCGCACGAACACGTCGGCGGCGCACCCGGCGGACAGGCGCGGGTCGAACAGGGTCTTGAACGCGAGCATCACGGCGTCCGCGCCGATGGCGGCGCGCCGGTCCAGCTCCGGTGACCGGCCGCCCCACCGGCCGAACCCGACGATCACCGGTTCCAGCTCGCGACCCCACTCGGTGAGGTCGTAGACGCGGGTGCGCGCGGGCGCCGGCAGCTTGCGGCGCCGGACCACGCCGACCCGCTCCAACTGGCGCAGCCGTTGGGACAGCACGTCCGGGCTCGCGCCCGGGACGCCGGCCCGCAGGTCGGTGAACCGCTTGGGACCGAACAGCAGTTCGCGGACCACCAGCAGCGCCCACCGCTCGCCCACCAGGTCGAGCGCGTGGGCGGCGGCACAGCTCTCCTCGTACTTGCGCTTGCTCGCCACGGGTACACCTGCCCAGGGTGGGGGGCCGTCTCGGGTGCCCGGCGGACCGGGCGGGCGAACCGGCCCGCCGCCCCAGGCGCGTGGGGCGGCGGGCGGTCTGCGGGCTACCGGGCGAACCGGTAGGAGCCGACGAGGGTGGCGTCGCTGAACGACGGCGGGCCGCCGACGCGGTCGCCGAAACCCTTCTGGAAGTCGGCGAAGGCGGCGACGTGGTCCAGCGGGTTCTCCTCGGTCTCGTGGATCACCACGTGCACGAAGGTCACCCCGTCGGCCAACCGGAAGGTCGCGTAGCGCATGCCGCCCGGGTCGTCGGCGTTGAGTTCGGCGAAGATGCGCTCCACCAACTCCTGGTTCTCGTCGGCGGCCTCGGTGTTCTTGGCCGTGTACTGGATCACGTGGGTGCTCATCGGGTTCCTCTCGGTGGTGTTTCGACGGGGAGCCGCGCGGGCCGGACCGCGCCGGCCCGCGCGACTCCGCGTGGCGGGCGTCAGTCCTTGGTGGACAGCGACGCCGCCTTCGCGTCCGCTCCGGCCGGCTCGGGGGATTTGCCGGGGAGCAGGAAGGAGGCGAGCAGGCCCAGCACCGCGAACACCGTCGCGACGAGGAACGCGGACTGGAGGCCTTCGGTCAGTGCGACCTTCGGGTCGTCGGTGGTCACGCGGCCCGCGACGGACAGGGCCACGGAGGTGACGATGGCGATGCCCAGGGCGCTGCCGATGTTGAACGAGGTGTCGACCAGGCCCGCGGCCAGACCGGACTCCTCCTCGGCGACGCCGTCCAGCGCCGCGATCTGCGAGGTGACGAACGCCGCGCCCATGCCGGGACCGAACACCAGCAGGCCCCAGAACAGGTCGCCCCAGAACGTGCCGCCGACCGACACCGTGATCAGCAGCGCGGTGCCGACGGCGATCAGCAGCAGCGCGGGGACGGCGATGGGCCGCAGGCCCAGCTTGGTGACCGCCGCCTGGCCCGCCATCGCGCCGACGATGGACATCACCGTCATGACCGCGCTGGTGAGGCCGAACTGGAGGGCCGAGTAGTCCAGCACCTCCTGCACGTAGATGGTCAGCGGGAACAGCATGCCGTCGACGGTGAGGCCGACCGCGAAGATCGTCAGGTTGCCCGCGGTGAGGTTGCGCAGCTTGAAGATCCGCAGCGGCACCAGCGGGGCCGACGACTTGGACTCGATCACCAGGAACAGCGCGACCAGCACGACCGCGGCGACGAGCTCCACGATGGTGGAGGTGGCGGCCCAGCCGACGTCGGGGGCGTTGACGATCGCGTGGATCAGCAGCACGAGCGCGGCGGTGATGGTGATCGCGCCGGCGGTGTCGAACCGGCGGACCGCGACCCGCTCCCGGGTCTCGCTGACCAGGGCGGGCACCAGCAGGAAGATCGCGATGCCGACCGGGATGTTGATGTAGAAGATCCACTCCCAGCTGATGCCGGAGGTGATCACGCCGCCCAGCAGCAGGCCGGCGGTGGCGCCGATGCCGCCCAGGGCGCCCCACACGCCCAGCGCCTGGTTGCGCTCGGCCGGGTCGCGGAAGGTGGACACCACGATGGACAGCGCGGTCGGCGCCATGATCGCGGCCGACACGCCCTGGATCGCGCGGCCGGCCAGCAGCACCCAGGCGTCCCAGGCCAGGCCGCACAGCAGTGACGACAGGACGAACAGGGCGACACCGGCGAGGAAGACGCTGCGTCGGCCCATCAGGTCGGCGACGCGGCCGAAGAACAGCATCAGGCCGCCGAAAGTGATGACGTACCCGGTGAGCACCCACTGCACGCCGGCGACGTCGAAGTTCAGGTCTTCCTGGATGGACGGGATCGCCGTGAGCACGATCGTCGCGTCGAGGATGACCATGAAGAACGCCGTGCCGAGCAGCGCCAGCGCCTTCCAGCGGCGCGGGTCCGGCGGCTCGACCGAGTCGGGCGTCGGTGGTGGCTGGTCGCTCCGTTGAGTGGACATCCGCTCTCCTAGGACTGGACGGTCCTTGCTGACAACTGTCGAGGTGGAACCCTACTAGCATCTAGTCCTAAAAGACAACTACTCGCGGAGGCGGGAGGACTTCCGCTGGTAGAGTGGGGTCATGGCGACCAAGCGCAAGTACGACGACGGGTGCGCGACCGCCCACGCGCTGGACCTGGTGGGGGAGCGCTGGGCGTTGTTGATCGCTCGTGAGCTGCTGTTCGGGCCGAAGCGGTTCACCGACCTGCGCACCGGCATGCCCGGCGCGAGCCCGAACGTGCTGTCCCACCGGCTGCGCGAGCTGGAGGACGTCGGCGTGGTCCGGCGCCGCAAGCTGCCGCCGCCCGCCGCCGCGTGGGTGTACGAGTTGACCGAGTGGGGCCAGGAGCTGGAGCCTGTCATCACCGCGCTCGGGCGGTGGGGTGGCCGGTCGCCGTCACTGCGCCACGACGCGACGATCAGCGTGGACTCCCTGATGCTCGCCCTGAAGACGCTGTTCGCCCCGGACCGGGCCGCTGGCTTCACCGCGGACCTCGTGCTGCGGCTGGGCGAGGACTCGTTCCGGGTGCAGCTGTCCGCGGACCGGATCTGGATCCTGCGCGGCGAGCTGGACCACCCGCACGCGGTCATCGAGACCGACCCGTCGACGCTGAACGCGCTGATCTGGAGCGGGCGCGGGCTGTCGGAGGCGATCGCCTCCGGCGACCTGAGGCTGACCGGCAGCCGCGAGCGCGTGGAACGCTTCCTGGGTCTGTTCCCGCTGCCCGAGCCCGCCGTGGTGGCCTGACCACCCCGGCGGGGCTCGGCGCGGGGTCACACCGGCGTGAGCCGGAACAGCCGGGCGGTGCGGCCCGAGCGGGCCGCGTACCGGTCGTAGACGGGAGCGGCGCCGCTGCGCACCAGTTCGGCGCGCGCGGCGGCCACCTCGTCCTCATCTTGCAGCAGGTGCGCGACCACCGGCACCACCCGGCCCCGGAAGACGACCTCGGCGCGCGGTTCGCGCAGCAGGTTCGTGCTCCACGCCGGGTGGTGCGGCCGTCCCCAGTTGCTCGCGACCACGTACCAGGAACCGCCGTGCGGGAAGCACAGCAGCGGCACCTCGCGGGGCAGGCCGGTGCGACTGCCCCGCGTGGTCAGCACCAGGGACGTGAACATCAGCTGGCTCGGGATCACCCGTCCGGCGGTCAGCCGCGCCACCGCCAGGTCCACCCGGGGCAGCACGCGCGGGCCCCAGCGGGCGAACGGCCGGCTGCGGGCGACCGCCCGGATCAGGGGGTGGACCGTGCGGGCCACCGGTCGCTCCCCGTCGTCACCGGGGCGGGCGGTTTGCCCGCCCGCAGCACGCGCAGCAGCGTGCCGGGCTTCATCATCGTCGGCGGCGCGTCGATCAGGCCCGCCACCCGCAGGAACGCGTTGGACAGGTGCGGGTCGCGCGGCGCGCCCGCGTGCAGCCGCGCCAGGTAGGCGTTGACGAACCGCACCTTCGGCGTCCGCTTGCCCTCCACGCCCGGGAACGCCAGGTCGCCGGTCGCCGCGATCTCCCACGGGTTGTCGATGACCTTCGCGATGTCGGCGAACCACCGGCGGAAGTGCGGCACCGAGCCGCGCCGCAGGTTCTCCCGCAGCTTGAGCACCTCCAGCGCGGCCACCGTCATGCCCTGCGCGTACACCGGGTTGAAGCTGGTCGCCCCGTCGCCCAGCACCAGCATCCCGGCTGGGAACCGGGTCAGCTTCTCGTAGTGGCGGCGCACGCTCGCCGGGTACCGGATGGCCGTCGGCGTGTCGATGCGCTCGGCGTCGCGGACCCACTCGTGGATCTCCGGGACCGGCAGCGTCTTGGCGTAGGCCAGGAAGCCCTCCTGGTCGGTCGGCGGCTGGTCGCCCAGGATGCCGGTCAGCGACAGCTGCCAGCGCCCGCAGGCCCGGGAGAACACCGCGCCGCGCGGGTGGCCGGGCGTGGCGACCGGGATGCTCGCCAGGTCCTCGCCCAGCAGGTCCTCGGGCAGCCGGAAGTGCTGGGTCACGTAGCTCAACCCGATCTTGATCTTCTCCTCGGGCGCGCGCTCGTACCCCAGCTCCTCCAGCCACGCCGGCGTCCGCGACCCGCGGCCGGTGGCGTCGAGCACCAGGTCGGCCTCCAGCACCTCGGTGCTGTCGTCGGCCTGGTCGCGCACCCGCACGCCGGTGACCCGCTCGCGGTCGTCGGTGGTGACCAGGCCCAGGATGTCGGTGCGGTCCCGGAAGACGACGCCGGGCAGCGCCGCCGTCCGGGTCCGCACGTGGCCCTCCAGCAGGGGCCGCACCAGCGACACGACCACCAGTCCGGTGTGGACCTTCGCGATCTGCCTGCCGTTGAAGATCCAGCGCAGGTTGTCGCCGAGGTCGCCGACCGGCATGCCCAGCGCGACCAGCTCGTCGGTCAGCCCGGGGTACAGCTCCTCCAGCACGCGCAGGCCGCGCGCCAGCAGGGCGTGCGCGTGCCCGCCCTGCCGCACGCTGTTGCGCGGTGACCCGCTGACCTCGGACAGGTCGTCGCGGTCGACCACCACGACCTCGCTGTAGAACTCGGCGAGCACCCTCGCCGCCATCAGACCCGCCATGCTCGCGCCCAGCACCACGGCGCGCTGACCCACGTCGGCCACGACACCACTCCTCACCCGGCAGAACGTTCGAAGGTCACGGCGCCGGGCATAAGACCCGTTGCGCGCCAGGGGTTCTCGTCAGGCGGACACGGCCGCCGCCGCGGCCCGCGTCAGCGCGGGGCGGCCCAGGAGCAGGTCGGCGGCCTTCTCGGCGATCGCGATGGTCGGCGCGTTGGTGTTGCCGCGCACCACGGTCGGCATGACCGAGGCGTCCACCACGCGCAGGCCCTGGACGCCCTGCACGCGCAGCTCCGCGTCCACGACAGTGCCCATCGCGCACGTGCCCGCCGGGTGGTACATGGTCTGGGTCGCCCGGCGGACGTGCTCGCGCAGGTCGGCGTCGGACTCGGACGCCGGCGCGCCGACGTGCCGCTCGGTGTAGGGGGAGAGCGCCTTCTGCCGCCCGATCTCCAGGCCCCGCCGCACGCCCTCGACCATCGCGCGCATGTCCGCGTCGTCCTCGTAGTAGTTGTGCTGGACCTTCGCCTTGGCCGTCGGGTCGCCGGACGCGATCGTCACGCTGCCCCGGCTGCCCGGCGTCAGCAGGCACGCGCCGTAGGAGATGGCGTGGTCGGTCGGCGCGCCCAGCCCGCCGTCGGCGAACATCACCGGACCGGCCAGGAACTGCATGTCCGGCGCGGCCAAGCCGTCGGTCGAGCGGAAGAAGCCGCCCGCCTCGCCGATGTTGGAGGTCAGCGGACCGGTGCCGTGCTCGACGAACTCCTGCGCGTAGCGCGGGTCGCCCGCGATGAGCAGGCTCACCGGCTGGGAGTGCGCGAACACCAGCATCACGTGCGGGTGGTCCTGGAGGTTCTGCCCGACCAGCGGCTGGTCCAGCACCACCGGGACGTCCAGCGCGCGCAGCAGGTCCGCCGGGCCGATGCCGGACAGCTGGAGCAGGTGCGGCGAGTTGTAGGCGCCGGCGGCGAGGACGACCTCGCGCTCGGCCCGCAGCACGATCTCCTCGTCCAGCCGGGCGCCGACGATGCCGGTCGCGCGGTCGCCGTCGAAGGTCACCCGGTGCACGTCGACGTTGGTCATCACGGTCAGGTTCGGCCGCGACATCGCCGGGTGCAGGTAGGCCACGGCGGCGCTGCACCGCTTCCCGTCCCGCTGGGTCACCTGGTAGAGGCCGAACCCGTCCTGCTCGGCGCCGTTGAAGTCGTCGTTGGCGTGGTAGCCGGCCTGGAGCGCGGCCTCGACGAAAGCGGTGGACATGACGTTGCGGGACCGGCTGTCCGACACGCCCAGCGGCCCGCCGACGCCGTGGTACTCCGACGCGCCGCGCTCGTTGTCCTCGGCGCGGATGAAGTAGGGCAGCAGCTCGTCGTAGGACCAGCCCGGCTGCCCCCAGGCGTCGAAGTCCGCGCGGTTGCCGCGGATGTAGATCATCGCGTTGATCGAGCTGGTGCCGCCCAGCACCCGGCCGCGCGGCAGGTAGATCCGCCGGCCGCCCAGGTGCGGCTCGTCGTGGGTGTCGAGGTCCCAGTCCAGCCGGGTGCGGAAGAGCTTGCCGAACGCGGCGGGCACGTGCACGTTCTCGGAGGTGTCCGCCGGACCGGCCTCCACCAGGCAGACCGAGACGTCCGGGTCTTCGGTCAACCGCGCCGCCAGCACGCAGCCCGCGGAACCGGCACCGACGATCACGTAGTCGTACATCCGCTTCTCCTCTTCGGCGTGGGACTGCCGCAAAGAATGGCGAAAGCGGCGGATCGGAACATCTTCGAAAATGCGCGGGAGCCCCATTTCTTCGAGAATGCGCAGTTGTTGCCGATTGCTGTCGGGCGGGCTGCGCCGCTCGCTAGGTTGGGTCATCCCGACCGAAAGGCAGCACGCGCATGCAACCTTTCCGCATCGAAATCCCACAAGCCGACCTGGACGACCTGAACCGCCGGCTGGACAACACCCGGTGGCCGGACGAGGTGCCTGGCGCGGGCTGGGCGCGGGGCGTGCCCGTCGGCTACCTCAAGGACCTCGTCGAGCACTGGCGCACCCGCTTCGACTGGCGCGCGTGGGAGACCACGCTCAACGAGCTGCCCCAGTTCACCACCGAGATCGACGGGGCGAACATCCACTTCGTGCACGTCCGCTCACCCGAGTCGAACGCCACCCCGCTGGTGATCACGCACGGTTGGCCGGGCTCGTTCGTGGAGTTCCTGGACGTCATCGGCCCGCTCACCGACCCCGCCGCACACGGCGGCGACCCGGCCGACGCCTTCCACCTGGTCATCCCGACCCTGCCCGGCTTCGGCTTCTCCGGCCCCACCGGCGAGGCGGGCTGGGACGTCGACCGCGTGGCGAGGGCGTGGCAGACCCTGATGGCGGAGCTGGGCTACGACCGCTACGTCGCCCAGGGCGCCGACTGGGGCAAGCTGGTGACCCTGGAACTGGCCCGCATCGACCCCGAACACGTGGCCGGCATACACCTGAACATGCTGGTCACCTTCCCGCCGCCGGACCCGTCCGAGATGGCGGGCCTGGCGGAGGCCGACATGGGCCGGCTGGGCAAGCTCCTGTACTTCGACCTGGAGGGGTCGGGGTACATGAAGATCCAGGCCACTCGGCCGCAGACGCTGGCGTACGGCCTGACCGACTCGCCGGTCGGGCAGCTGGCGTGGATCGCGGAGAAGTTCCTGGAGTGGACGGACTCCCACCTGGCCCCGGAGGACGCGGTCGACCGGGACAGGCTGCTGGCCATCGTCTCGATCTTCTGGCTGACAGCGACAGCGGGCTCCTCGGCACAGCTGTACTACGAGTCGACGGACCGCACCAACCAGAACGTGGCGGCCCGATGGGCGGGGCCGTGGCCGATCACGGTGCCGGCGGGCGTGGCCGTCTTCCCGCACGACCCGGCACCTCCGGTGCGGCGCTTCGCGGAGAAGATCCTGCCGACGATCACGCACTGGACCGAGTTCGACCGGGGCGGGCACTTCGCGGCGTTCGAGGAGCCGGACCTGTATGTGGAGGACGTCCGGGCCTTCTCGCGGTCCTTGAAGCAGGGCTGAGAAGAAGTTCGGATTTCGGGAACGCCGCCGGCGGCCACGCCTCCGGCGGCGTTCTCACGCGCGCACAGCGCCGTTTTCCGCGCCCAACGCCGCGTTCTCCCGCGCGCAGCGCGGTTGTTCGCGCGCGGAGCGCGCGGTAGGTGTTACCTACAAGTGGAGGGCCTCGGTTCCCCCAC
>NZ_JBBEGC010000063.1:0-42827 GCF_037401995.1 Saccharothrix sp. CCNWYY140 | reverse complement strand
CGGCTGCACCCCGGGAAATCTGTGGTAGCCCTTCGGGCAGGCCATACGGTGGGGGAACCGAGGCCCTCCACTTGTAGCTAGGGCTACAGTGCGCTGCGCGCGCCGTTGAGGCGTTCGGCCTCCGTTTTCAAGGCCTTGTTGAATGCGTCGAACTCATCGGTCAGCAACTCCTTGCTCTGCGCATACACCGACTCCGCCAGCGGCCCCGTCCATACTTCGCGGTTCACCAACCGTGTCCCCGCACCCTCCGCACTCAGCTCCCACCGGTGCCGCCCGAAGAACAGCTCCGGATCCCCGCCCTCCGACGCCAACAACGACGGAGGCTCCACCGCCGTGATCCGCCCCTCGAACTCCCGCTCCGCCGGCGACCCCCAAGCCGCCCGCGTGCGCACCTCCGCCCCCTCCTCGGCCCGCCCCGACACGTACTCGATCAGGTCGTTCCACTCCCGGTACCGGCCGAAGTCGGTCAGCACCGCCCACACCGCGCTCGGCGGGGCGTCGATGAGGATCTCGGTCCTCAGCTCATTTTCCTGCATGGTCGTGCAGGTTAATGCTCCGTGCCCGCCCCGCGCACCCGGATAAACTCCCTGCCATCGCAGGGGTCAAAGGGCAGGTGCAGAAGCGCGGCGTCGAGCGGCGGCGGGTGATGGTGGACGCTGCCATCGAGTTGTTCGGGCAGCAGGGTTACGCGGGGACCGGTGTTGCCGCCATCGCCGCGCGGGCCGGGGTGACGCCCTCGGCGGTCATCCACCACTTCGGGTCCAAGGAGAACCTGTTGCGGGCCGTGCTCGACGAGTTCGACGCTCGGGCGGCGGCTCGGGTGTCCGGGCACCTCGACGGTGGGCGGGACGGGCTGGTCGCGGCTCTCCTGGCGGATGCCGAGTACACGCAGGCCCATGCCGGGCTGGCCACACTGCACATCGTGTTGCAGGCCGAGCACCTGGCGGCGGCTGGCTCCGAGGTGCGTGAGCGGTTCCTGGCGCGGAGTCGGGCGCTTCGGTCGGCGTGTGCCCGGATCCTGGGGGAGGAGGCCGCGACGGAGTTGGCGGCGTTCCTCGAAGGCGCGGTCACCTTGTGGTTGCTGGATCCCGAGCAGGTCGATCTTCGGGCTCTCTACGCGCGCTACCTATCGCGGCTGTGATCAGCCACCCCACCAGCACCGCGGCACCAGCGCCCACGGTGTTGTTGGCGAAGTCCTGCGCCTCGCACACGCCCAGGCCCGTCGTGGCCTGCACCAGTTCGACCACGCCGCTCAGCCCCGCCGACAGCCCGAGCACGACCACCGGCCGTCTCGTGGCGAGGGTCGCGAAGAACGCGAAGGGCACCAGCATCAGCAGGTTGAGCCGCTGCAACGACCCGGTCAGCGAGAACTCGTTGGCCACGCACCACCCGATGGGGTCGGCGGTGACCACGCCGGCGTCCAAGACCCCCGGTCTGCCCAGTGTGACCGCCAGCGCCAACGCCAGGCCGCACCCGGCCAACGCCGCCGGCACCGGCCGCCACCCCCGCCACCGGGCGAGGAAGAAGGCCACCGTGCCGAACCCGACCCCGCCGAGGAACAACCCGGCGACCACTTCGGGTTGGCTCAGCACCAGCTCCGCGATGTAGGCGTCCTGTCGTGCGCTCATGCCATATGAGACGCGTGAGTCTTGCTCCGGTTGGCCTAGAACCGGTACCTGAGGATGCGGCCCACGTCCCTCAACCCCGGCAACTTGGCCATGACCTGCAACGGGATCCGGCCCGACGCGGGCATGTCCGCGATCTCCGGCAACTCCAGGGCGCGCACGTCCTCCACCAGCGACAGGCCCCACGCCTCGATCGCCCGCGGGTCGTCCAGCCCCCAGCGCAGGGTCGCCCCGGACCGGCGCACGGCCGGCACCAGCTTCTGCATCTTGATCCCGACCGACCCGTACACGTCGAACAGCACCTCGCCACCCGCGAACCGCCCGACGACCTTCTCGACCAGCCCACGCACTTCGTGCTCGTGCAGGTACATGGTCAGCCCCTCGGCCACCACGACGGTCGGCCGGTCGGCGGGCACCTCGTCCAGCCAGCCGTCGTCGGTCACCGAGGACGCGATGAGCCGGTACTCCCCGTCCGGAACCGGCAGCAGGCGCTCCCGCAACGTCACGACCTGCGGCAAGTCGACATCGACCCACAGGACGTGCGGGCCGGGGTAGAGGCGGAACACCCGCGTGTCCAGCCCACACGCCAAGTGCAGGACGGTCGCGTTCTCATGAGAACCCAGGAAATCCCGCGTCCAGCCGTCGAGCTTCTTGGCCCGCATCGCCACACCGGCCGCCGAAGAAGCGTTGATGCCGGTCCGCCGGAAGTCGTAGTCGATCCTCCGCACGGCATCGAGGGCCGCGGTGTCGTTCAAGATCGGCTTGCGCGAGCGGCTGTCCAGCGCACGCGCGTAGAGGGTGGCGAGCATCGTTTCAGGCGCGCCGGTGAGCGTGATCCGTTCACGGTCCACCCCACCGACGCTAGCCCTCTAGCCCTCCAGTCGCCACAGTGGCGACACCGGTCCGACGCCGCCACCCAACGGGTAGGCCGCCGCGACCGACTTCACGATGAACTCCTTGCCGAACGCGACCGCCGTGGGCACGTCCTCACCCCGCGCCAGCCTCGACGTGATCGACGACGCCAGCGTGTCGCCGCTGCCGTGGGTGTGCTTGACGTCGTAGCGCGGCCCGGGGAACTCGATGAACTCCGTCCCGTCGTACAGCACGTCCAGGCAGCCCGGGTCGTCCCACAGGTGTCCGCCCTTGACCAGCACCCACTTCGACCCGTACTCCAGCAGCACCTCGGCGGCCTTGCGCTGGTCGTCGTGGGAGCGGACCTCGATCCCGGTCAGCAGCCGCACCTCGTCGAGGTTCGGCGTGATCAGGGTCGCGCGCGGGAACAGCTTGCCGCGCAAGGCGTCCAGGGCGTCGTCGCGCAGGAGCTGGTGGCCGTGCATGGACGCCGCCACCGGGTCCACCACGAACGGGATCGACCGTCCGATGTGGACCCGGTCGCACGCGTCGGCCACGGCCTCGATGATCGCCGCCGACGCCAACATGCCGGTTTTGGCCGCGTCCACGCCGATGTCGCCCGCGACCGCCTCGATCTGGGCGGCCACCACGTCCGGCGGGATCTCGGTGTACCCGGTGACGCCCAGGGAGTTCTGCACGGTCACGGCGGTCACGGCGGTCATGCCGTGCACGCCGCACGCGAAGAACGTCCGCAGGTCGGCCTGGAGGCCCGCACCACCGCCGGAGTCGGATCCGGCGATGGTGAGGGCCTTCGGTGGGGTCACGGACATGTCAGTCCGTCACGACCGGCAGGTAGACCTTGTTGCCGTGGTCGGTGAACTCGTGCGACTTCTCCTCCATGCCCGCCTCGATCGCCTCCACGGTGGACAGTCCGCGCTCCTCGGCGTACTTCCGGACGTCCTGGGTGATCTTCATCGAGCAGAACTTCGGCCCGCACATCGAGCAGAAGTGCGCGGTCTTGGCCGGCTCGGCGGGCAGGGTCTCGTCGTGGAACGAGCGCGCGGTGTCGGGGTCCAGCGACAGGTTGAACTGGTCCTCCCACCGGAACTCGAACCGCGCCTTGGACAGCGCGTCGTCCCAGTCCTGCGCGCCCGGGTGGCCCTTCGCCAGGTCCGCCGAGTGCGCCGCGATCTTGTAGGTGATCACGCCGGTCTTCACGTCGTCCCGGTTGGGCAGGCCCAGGTGTTCCTTCGGGGTGACGTAGCACAGCATCGCCGTGCCCAGCCAGCCGATCTGCGCCGCGCCGATCGCCGAGGTGATGTGGTCGTAGGCGGGCGCGATGTCGGTGGCCAGCGGCCCGAGGGTGTAGAACGGCGCCTCGCCGCACCACTCCTCCTCCAGCCGCACGTTCTCCGCGATCTTGTGCATCGGCACGTGCCCGGGACCCTCGATCATCACCTGCACGTCGTGCGAGCGGGCGATGTGGGTCAGCTCGCCCAGCGTGCGCAGCTCGGCGAACTGGGCCTCGTCGTTGGCGTCCGCGATCGAGCCCGGCCGCAGGCCGTCACCCAGCGAGAACGTCACGTCGTAGGCGCGCAGGATCTCGCACAGCTCCTCGAAGTGCGTGTAGAGGAAGCTCTCCTTGTGGTGCGCCAGGCACCACGCGGCCATGATCGACCCGCCGCGCGAGACGATGCCGGTGACCCGGCGCGCGGTCAGCGGCACGTACCGCAGCAGCACGCCGGCGTGCACCGTCATGTAGTCCACGCCCTGCTCGGCCTGCTCGATCACGGTGTCCCGGTAGACCTCCCAGGACAGCTTCGCCGGGTCGCCGTTGACCTTCTCCAGCGCCTGGTAGATCGGCACGGTGCCGATCGGCACCGGCGAGTTGCGCATGATCCACTCGCGGGTCTCGTGGATGCGCTTGCCGGTGGACAGGTCCATGATCGTGTCGGCGCCCCACCGCGACGCCCAGACCATCTTCTCCACCTCCTCCTCGATCGAGGAGGTCACGGCGGAGTTGCCGATGTTGGCGTTGATCTTCACGAGGAACTTCTTGCCGATGATCATCGGCTCGGCCTCGGGGTGGTTGCGGTTCAACGGGATCACGGCGCGGCCGATGGCCACTTCCTCCCGCACGAACTCGGGGCTCATGTTCTCGCGCGCGGCGATGAACGCCATCTCGGGCGTGATGATCCCGGCCTTGGCGTAGGCCAACTGGGTCACCGCGCCGTTGATCGGCTCGCGCGCGGCGACCCAGTCCGCGCGCAGCTTGGGAAGTCCACTGTGGACGTCGATGGTCGCGTCGGAGTCGGTATACGGACCGGAAGTGTCGTAGAGGTCGACGTGCTCGCCGTTGGTGAGCTCCACCCTGCGGAAGGGGACCTTCACCCCGTCGGCCACCTCGCGGTAGACCTTGCGCGAGCCCGAGATCGGGCCGGTGGTGACAGTCGGCTTCACCGAACGGTCGTCAAGTGCCGTCACGACATTCCTCCCTACGCCGGCATTACCCGGTCAGGTTCAGGCGGTCGGCGGCACCGGAGTCCCCTCCAGCCGCCCTCTCAGCCCGCTGTGGCGCAAGCTCCCGCGTGTGTTGAGTTGTCCGCCTGACCATAGCCACGACCCCGGTCGGATGCCAAGGCCGACCCGGACGGCCCACGGCGGCACGCGGATGCCAAGCACCCCCCTTTGCGCGTACCTTTCTCCGCGTGGCTGATCACCAGCCCTTCCCGCCCGGCGCGCGGCGCGTGACGCGTCCCGCTGCGGTTTCGCCGTGCCCGTCGTGCGGCGAGCCGGCCGGGCGGAGCTACCCGTCCTGCCGGTACTGCGCCGAGCTGGTCGACCAGTACTGGCTGCTGGACTGGCAGGAGCTGCTCGCCGCCGAGAAGCTCGCCGAGGGCGGGGCGGGGGAGAAGGAGCTGGCCGAGCTGGTGCTGGCCGACGAGGTGGGCCGCCACCCGTGGACGTGCACCGACTGGGCGATGACCCTGGTGACCTGCGCGCACTGCGGCGAAGAACCCGCCACAGGTCCCGTGGACTGCGTTAGGTGTGCCACGGCGGACGAGCTGCGCTGGGCGTGGGACCACGCCGGCTACCCGCACGCCATGACCGCCGGCGAGCACGCGTTGCGGGTCGCGCGAGCGGTGTTGCGCGCACCGCACCGGCGGCGGGCGACCGTGGTCGGCGCGTGGCGGCTGCTGATGCCGTTCCTGCTGGTCGGCGAGCTGCCCACGGCCGGCCAGGTGCGGCGCATCCGGGCGCACGTCCTCGCGGGCGCGTACGCCGAGCTGGCCGGCTGCACGACCCACGTCGAACTGGCCGGGTTCCCCGAACTGCCGTGGCGCCGGTCAGCGCGGGTCGAGCACCAGCCGAAGCCCAAGCCCGACCAGCACCGCCCCGGACACCCGCTCGACCGCCCGCCGGACCCGCGTCCGGGCCAGAAGGCCGCGGACCCGGTCTAGGACACCCACGACCACCAGGTACCAGAGCGTGTCGACGGCCACCCAGACCAGCGCGAACAGCAGCAACGCGCCCCGGCCGGCGTCCGCGGGCGGGAACTGCGGCAGGAACGACAACGCGAACACACCCACACCGCCATCGTCACCCCGCCGTCCAGGGCTTTTCGGCTCAGTCGTCGTCCTCGTCGTCGGCGAAGGGGTCCTCGGAGGTCGCCGGGTCCCAGGACAGGCCGGGCACGCCCCACCCGTTCGCCTTGATCATCTTCTTCGCCGCCCGCTTGTGCCGGCCCACGAGCCGGTCCAGGTACAGGTACCCGTCGAGGTGGTCGGTCTCGTGCTGGAGGCAGCGCGCGAAGAACCCGGTGCCCTCGACCTCGACCGGCTTGCCGTCCCCGTCGAACCCGGTGACCTTCGCCCAGGACGCCCGCCCGGTCGGGTAGGACTCGCCCGGCGCCGACAGGCACCCCTCGTAGTCGTCGTCCGGGTCGGGCATGCCCAGCGGCACCTCGGAGGTCTCCAGGACCGGGTTCACCACCACACCCCGGTGCCGCACACCCTCGTCGTCCGGGCAGTCGTAGACGAACACCCGCTGGTCGACCCCGATCTGGTTGGCCGCGAGCCCCACGCCGTGCGCCGCCGCCATCGTCTCGAACATGTCGTCGATCAGCGTGCGCAGCTGGTCGTCGAAGACCTCGACCGGCTTGGTCGGGTGGTGGAGCACGGGCTCGCCGGCGATGACGATGGGGTGGACTGCCATGCCGACAAGCGTATCCGGGTCAGGACGCGCCGAGGCGATGAACCGACCCCGACCAAGATCACGTGATTGAATGGCAGCCACGCACCAGGTAGGGCTGAGGAGCCAGATGGACGCCGCAGAGGCACTGGCGCCGGCGGAGGGGCCGGACGACGGTTTGGACGACCGGGAGCGCGCGATCCTGGCCTTCGAACGCCAGTGGTGGAAGTACGCGGGTGTCAAGGAGCAGGCCATCAAGGAGCTGTTCGACCTGTCCCCCACGAGGTACTACCAGTTGCTCAACGCGTTGCTGGAGAAGGAAGAGGCGTTGGCGGCGGACCCGATGCTGGTGAAGCGGCTGCGCCGCTCCCGGACCGGCAGGCAACGAGCCCGCGCCGCCCGCCGGTTCGGCGTCGAGCGCCCGGGTGTCGAACGCCGATGAGCAGCCCGGAGCCCGCACGTTCCGCCCACCCCGCCCGCGCCGCGGGCCTCGCGCTGATCGGCGTGGCGGCCCTGGCCCTGGTGATCGGCGTGGTGAGCCTGTTCACCGGCGGCGGCGACGACCAACCACCCGGCGCCCAACCCACCGGCAGCTCCAGCGAGACCGCCACCACCACGGAGTCCCCGGGCACCGGCACCCCGACCGAGCCGCAAACCACCACGGCCTCCCCGACGACACCGGCACCCACCACCACGACGGCCGCCCCCACCGGCACCGCCGGCACGACGGGCACCCCGCCACCCCCGGTCACCGTGCCGAACAAGGTCCCGGTGCGCGTCTACAACAACAGCGACATCCCGAACCTCGCGGCACGGGCATCCGACGACGTGCGCAAGGTCGGCTGGGACGTCGTCGAGACGGGCAACTACTCCCAGGGCGTCATCCCGACGACCACGGTGTACTTCCGCCCGGGAACCGACGAGGAAGCCTCGGCCCAGCAACTGGCCCAGGCCCTGCGCGCCGAGGTCAAGCCCCGCTTCGACGGCATCGAAGGCGCCCAACCGGGCATCATCGTGATCGTCACCAGGGACTACGAAGGCCCTTCCGGCAAGATCTGATCTTGTCGTACCCCCGTGGGACAATGGAGACGGGGGCCGGAGGCTGGCCCCCGCAAGCGTTTGCTCACACCTTCCGCGACTCCGCGTAGGCCTCCAGCGCCGCCAACTGCACCGGGTCCAGCGAAGGCCGCACCGCCGTCCGCGCCTTGGCCAGGTGGTCCGCCGTCACCTCCGCCGCCGACAGCGACTCCCGCATCGCGGTCAACGCCGCCTCCCGCACCAGCGCCGCGCAGTCCGCCGCCGAGTACCCGTCCAACTCCTCCGCCAGTGCCGACAAGTCGACATCGGCCGCCAACGGCGTGTTCCGCGACGCCGCCCGCAGGATCTCCGCCCGCGCGTCGGCGTCCGGCGGCGGCACGTACACCAGGCGCTCCAACCGCCCCGGCCGCAGCAGTGCGGGGTCGATCAGCTCCGGCCGGTTCGTCGCGCCCAGCACGATCACGTCCCGCAGCGGCTCGACGCCGTCCAACTCGGTCAGCAACGCCGCGACCACCCGGTCACCCACCCCCGAGTCCGACGACTGCCCCCGCCGCGGCGCCAGCGCGTCCACCTCGTCCAGGAACACCAGGGCCGGCGCGGCCTCGGCGGCCCGCCGGAACAGCTCCCGCACCGCCCGCTCCGACTCGCCGACGAACTTGTCCATCAGCTCCGCGCCCTTGACCGACAGCACGTTGAGCCGCCCGCTACCCGCCAGCGCCCGCACCAGGAACGTCTTCCCGCACCCCGGCGGCCCGTACAGCAGCAGCCCGCGCGGCGGCGCGACACCCAGCCGCGCGAACGAGTCCGGGTACTGCAACGGCCACAGCGCCGCCTCGGTCAGCGCCTGCTTGACCTCGGTCATGTCGCCCACATCGTCCAACGTCAGCCCGCCGGTCCGCAGGGTGTCCGAAGTGGACATCGAGATCGGCCGCACGGTCTCCAACGCGCCCAACAGGTCCTGCTGTGCCACATGCGGCTCGTCGACATCCCGCTGCCGCAACGCCGACCGCACCGCAGCCTCCCGCCGCAACGCCACGAGGTCCGCCGCGACAAACCCAGGCGTCCGATCCGCGACCACACCCAGGTCCACATCGGGCTCCAACGGCACATCCCGCAACAGCACCCGCAGCAACTCGGTCCGCCCCACACCATCCGGCAGCGGCAAGACCAACTCGCGGTCCACCAACTCCGGCACACGCAGCCGCGGGTCCACCGCCTCGGGATGCGCACTAGTCACGACCAGCGCAAACCCCGGCCGCTGAACAGCCTCACGCAACGCGTCCAACACCACCGTCGCCACCGGCGGCGGCTCCGAAGCCGGCAACAACGCCTCGACATCGGTCACCAACAGCACCGCAGGCGACCCGGCCGACGCCAACGCCTGCCTCAACCGCGCAACCGTGTCGTTGGCCTCCAACACCGCGATGCTAGGCGCGGCCACCTCCACAACCGCCGCCCCAACCCCTTGCGCAACGGCCCGCACCAACGTCGCCTTGCCAACCCCTTCCGGCCCACTGACCAGCGCCGCCAACCGAGGCGCCGCCCCCAACCGAGTCAACAGCTCGGGATGCTGGAACGTGAGGTCAAGCCACTCGGTCAGCCGACGAGCAGCATCGTGCTGCCCCACCAGATCCGCCACCGGCACGGCCTCCACCACAGGAGGGGCCGGAACACTCTTCGGCGGCACAGGATCACCCGTCCGAGCCCCGTCCCGCCACCCCACCACCGTCGAGGGCTGCACCGCCACCACCCCAGCGGGCTCGACGGACGTGATCGTCAACAACTCGTTGGTCCACGTCATGCCGATGGCATGCGACAACTTCCGCCGCGTCTCGCTCACGTCCACCCCGGGCGGCGGAGCCAAGTCCTGGGGCAGCAACGAGACGGCGTCCCCGACAGTGAGCACCTTGCCCGTCAACGCCATCCGCAACGTCTCAGGCGTCAACGAGGTACTGGCCAACCGCGACCCAGCCACAGTCACCACCCGAGCCCCAACCACCTCGACCGGCGCCACGACGACCTCGGCCCCTTCGACAACCCCGAGGTTGGACAACGTCACGTCATCCACGAACACCACCCCGGGCGGCCCATCCCCAGCGGCAGCCAACGCGGCGGACACCCGAGCCCCGGTCAACTTGACGGCATCCCAGGCCCGCAACCCCAAGGCATCCAACACCTCACGATGCATCCGCACCACGCCACGCCGGGTGTCGAGGGCCGAGGGAGACAGACGAGCCGTCAACGTGATCACGCCAAGAGCCTAAGCCGTACCCCCAAGGACCCGACCGGCCAACACCCCAAGCCACCCCCGCAGCCCACGCGCCCGCAGGGCGCACGCTTTTCACGGAGCTCGCGCAGCAGACCCCCCAACTTGGGCTTCTTCCGTCATCCCCGTATGGCCTGCCCGAAGGGCTACCACAGATTTTCGGGGTTGCAGCCGAAATTTTTGTGAGGAACGAGCAAAAATTTTAGCGGCAACCCCGGAAATCTGTGGTTGGCTCCGCCAGGCCATACGGGGATGACGGAAGAAGCCCCCGCCCTTGTTCTTTCGTCCATCCTTGGCGGCCTGCCCGCCGGCGAGGCGCTTTCAAGCTTTTAGCTTTTCGCTTTTCGCTCTTGAAAAAGAGAACCGGGAGCAAAGGCATGGCCTCCGGCCCCCGGTTCAATCATCCCACGGCACACCGACAAAAACCGGTAGCCAACTCTCAGGTCACCCCGGCCAGCCGCCCTCAGGACCGGTGGTGCCGCCGAAGGCCGATCTGCCGCCAGCCCCGACGCTTCCCACCACCCGCGCCACCCGCGCCACCAGGCCCACCAGGCCCACCAGGAGCCCCGGCCCCACCAGGCGCGCCATTGGCCTCAGCCGCCACCCGAGCCGGATCCACCGCCCGACGAGGCCGCCGAACAGCCCGCATAGCCGCCCCAGCGACCCGCCCACCCAACGGCTGCCGCAACCCCAACCGCCGAGCCGCCACCCCATGAGCCCGCTTGATAGCCCGCCGATCCGCAGCAGGCACCGACCAGGCCTCCGGATGCTTGGCCAACCACCGATACCGCCGAACCGAATACGGCAGATGCGCCAGGTACACCAACGAAGCCGCGATCAACGCCACCAACGGGAACGTGATGATCGCCGCCGCCAACAACGCCACCCCCACCAACAGCGGAGCAACGGCCCGCGGCGGGACCTTGATCGTCTTCACCGACAGCGTCGGGATGCGGCTGACCAGCAGCAATGCCACCGCGACGGTCCACAACCCGACCACCCACGGCTCCGACCACCACCCCGGCCGGCGGAACTGCTCCTCCAGGATCAGCGGCAGCAGCAACAACAACCCACCGGCCGGCGCCGGCACGCCCACGAAGAACTCCTTCGCGAACGGCGGCTGCTCGACCTCCAGCAGGGTGTTGAAGCGGGCCAGGCGCAGCACCATGCAGACCGCGAAGATCAGCGCCACGACCCAGCCCTCGCGGCTGGAGTCGAAGCGCCACACGAAGATGACCAGCGCGGGCGCGACGCCGAAGGAGATGGCGTCGGCCAGCGAGTCCAGTTCGGCGCCCATCTTGCTGGTGGCGTCCAGCAGGCGGGCGATCCGGCCGTCCAGCCCGTCGAACACCGCGGCCATCGCGATGGAGGCGATGGCCGCGCCGTAGAACCCGTTGATGGCGAAGTACACCGCCGACAGGCCCGCGCACATCGCCAGCACGGTGATGGCGTTGGGCAGCAGCCGGACCCCTGGGCCGCTGGGAGCCATGTGCGTCAGCCCTCCGGGAGCTCGGCGAGCACGGTCTCGCCGCCGATGGTCTTCTGACCCGCCTCGACCAGCACCCGGCTGCCCGCCGGCACGTAGAGGTCGACGCGCGACCCGAAGCGGATCAGGCCGTAGGTCTGGCCGGCCGCGACCTTGTCGCCCTCGACGACGTGGCACACGATCCGCCGCGCCACCAGGCCGGCGATCTGCACGACCACGACGTCGTGGCCGTCGAACGACCGCAGCCACACGGTGTTGCGCTCGTTGTCCTCGCTGGCCTTGTCCAGGTCGGCCGACAGGAACTTGCCGGGCCGGTAGCTCACCTGCTTGACGGTGCCGGACACGGGCACGCGCTGGACGTGCACGTCGAACACCGACAGGAACACGCTGATCCGCGTCATCGGGACCTCGCCCAGGCCCAGCTCGGCCGGCGGGACGGCCTCGACGACGTGCGACACCGTTCCGTCGGCGGGCGCCACGGCGATGCCGGGACGGGTGGGCGTGGTGCGCTTGGGTTCGCGGAAGAACCACGCCACCCAGGCGGTCAGCAGGGCGCCGACGACACCCGCGCGCTTGGAGAAGCGGCGCAGCAGGAGGGTGGCGACGGCCGCACCCAGCACGAACGGGCGACCCGCGGGGTTCATCGGGGGGACGATCCCCTTGGCGAGGTCGAGGAAGTGGGAGACGGCACCACTGTTGTTGTCGCGATCGACGGTCATGGCTCTTCCGGGTCGGGGCACGTGTCATTCGACCGGCCACACGCTACGCCGGCGGCACCCGGCCCCGTCCGGCGTGCCCGTGCGTCCCCCGACGAACGCACGCGCACCACCGGACGAGCATGCGTCGAGTGTAATCCCCGTCACATGGCGTACTCAACGTCAGCGTGTGAGCGCTCTGTCACACAACGCGCTCACCCGTTCGCGCACCAGCGACACGTTCGTCGGATCTTGAACGGCCGGTGCAACCACTTCAGGTGCGTCCACGGTCGTCCCGTCCACCAGCACGACCTGCCACGGTCCGCCCCAGTCCAGCCGGAACGACGCCCGCCCGGACCGCACCAGCTCGTCCAGCAGCACCGCGCCCAGCAACTGGGTCACCACCTCGACCAGAGCACGGTCACGCTCCTCGACGGGCACCGAGTCGCTCAGCAGGTGCGGCGCCAGCACCCCCAACCGCCCCTGCTCCAACCCGGTCAGCAGCCCGTCGAGCGTCCCCGCCGGCGCGAACCCGCTCTGCTTGCCCGCTTCGACCAGCAGCCCCGCGAAATGCGCCACGTGCGCCGCCCCAGCCCGCTGAACCACCTCCGGCCAGTCCGCGACCGGCCCGAGGTCGTCCCGGATCATCCCCCGCTCCAACTCCGCCAGCCCTGCGACCAACGTCCACGCCGGCTCATCAGCCCCACCGACAACCCCGCCCCCAGCGGCAACCCCGCCCCCAGCGGCAACCCCGCCCCCAGCGACAACCCCAGCGGCAAACCCGGCCCCACCGGCAACCCCAGCGGCAACCCCGGCCGCACCGGCAGCCCCCGCCACGTCCGGCGAGGGCAACGCCTCCATCGCCGCGATCCGCTCCCGGATCGGCGGGTGGCTGTCGAACACCGACGCGGGCTGCTCGTCCAGCAACCGGTCGGCGACCTGCCCCAGCTCCGCCCGCCGCCGCGGGTCACCCAGGAACGACCGGAACCCGGCCAGCACCTGCGGCGTCCGCCCGGCCGCGGGCGCCAGCGACACGTAGTCCTCGTGGTAGGCGTCCCAAGCCGCGTCCAGCGACAGGATCTTCCGCAACGCCGACTGCGCGGTCGCCCGACCGGCAGCGGCCACCGAAGCCGCGTCCGCGTCCAGCTCCTGCCGCCGGTTCACCGACGCCGCGACCCGCGCGTACAGCCTGGCGTAGGCGGCCAGCGGACGGGCGAGCAGCGTGTCGCCCAGGTTGTCCACGGTGTGCGCCAGGGCGTTCTTCGCGCGGTAGGTCAGGGCGGACAGCTTGGTGTGCCCGCCGCCGTAGTGGCCCAGCTCGTGCGCCAGCACCGACCGCAGCTCGCCGACGGTCAGCCCGGCCAGCAGCGGCAGGCCGATCATCAGGTACCGCGGACCGGGCCGGAGCCCCAGCAGGCCCGCCTTCTCCCACACCGCCGCGTTGACCTCGGGCACCAGCCGGATGTCGTCGGGCGCACGGGTGCCGGCGATCACCGCAAGCTCGTCCACCACCCGCCACAGCTCGGGCTGCTGCTCCCGGGTCAGCGGCACGCCCTCGGGCTCCGCGCGCAGCTTGAGCGCCTTGTAGACCGCGCCGGCCACGGCCAGCGCGATGCCACCGGCGATCACGGCGACCTTGATGGCGCCGACGCCGAAGTGCCCGGTCGTCATCGCGACCACGGCGACCGTGCCCAGGCCCACCGTCAACCCGAGCACGATCACGAAGAAGCCGACCAACAGGGACACGGCCAGGATCGGACGCGCCATTCCCCCCACCCCACTTCCGAAAAACCCGACAGGAACCGTCCCCGCGGACCCCCAGGCGGGCACTGCGGGCGAGATCTTCGCAGATCAGGCGGCGGTTCCGAACGGATTTCGCACAGCGGGCCGAGCGGGTTCCTCAGAGGAAGCGGACCAGCACCTCGTCACCCTCGGCCAGCGCGGTCACGTCCTCGGGCACCTCGATCAGGCAGTCGCTGATCGCCAGCGCCGACAGCAGGTGCGACCCCGGCCCGCCCACGGGCGTGACGACCCTCCCGGACACCGGGTCGTACTTGCCGCGCCGGAACTGGGTGCGCCCCGCCGGCGAGGTCAGGCCGGCGCTCAGCCGGGCCTTCGCCGTCGGCCGCTCGACCTGCGCGAACCCCAGCGCCGCGCGCAGCGCGGGCCGGATGAACACCTCGAACGACACCTGCGCGCTCACCGGGTTGCCGGGCAGCGTCGCCACCGCCACCCCCTGGTAGCGGCCCGCGCCCTGCGGCCCACCCGGCTGCATCGCGACCTTCGTGAACTCCACGCCCCGCCCGGTGAACGCGTCCTTGACCACCTCGTACGCGCCCGCGCTCACCCCGCCCGAGGTCAGCAGCAGGTCGAACTCGGCTAGCCGCGCGCCGACCGCCGCGTGGAAGGCGTCCACGTCGTCGGGCACGAACCGCAGCAGCTCCGCCTCGCCGCCCGCCTCCCGCACGGCCGCCGCCAGCATCACGCCGTTGGACTCGTAGATCTGCCCCGGCAGCAGCTCGGTCCCCGGCGACACCAGCTCCGACCCGGTCGACAGCACCAGCACCCGGGGCCGCCGCCGCACCGGCAGCACCGCGAACCCCAACGCCGCCGCCAAGCCCAGCTGCGCCGGACCCAAGGGCGTGCCCGCGGCCAGCACGGTCGCGCCCGCGGCCACGTCGTCCGCCGCCAGCCGCACGTTCTGGCCGACGACCACCGACCGGTCCACCCGCACCGACGACGTCCCGCCGTCGGTCCACTCGACCTGCACCACGGCGTCCGCGCCGGGCGGCACCGGAGCGCCGGTCATGATCCGCTGCGCGGTCCCGGGCTCCAGCGGCACCAGCGAGGTCTTCCCGGCCGGGATGTCGTCGGCCACCGGCAGTGTCACCGGAACCGAGGCCAGGTCGGCCGCGCGCACCGCGTACCCGTCCATCGCCGAGTTGTCGAAGGGCGGCAACGGGATCGGGGCCACCAGGTCGGCCGCCAGCACCAGCCCCAGGCAGTCCGCGACGGGCAGGTCCACCACGGGCATCACGCCGACCAGCTCCGCCACGCGGGCGCGGTGGTCGGCGACTCGGGTCAAGGGGTTCGACACGGCCACCATCCTGCCGCGCGCGTGCGAGACTGCTCCGACCGGCCGCATGATCGCCGGTAGGCAGCGAGGGGGGGAGAAGACCGGTGCAGGTCCGCACGCGACACACACCGACCTTCGGGGTGGCCAGGCTGGTGCTCGCGCCCGCCGAGCCGGTGCTCGTCGAACGGTCGTCGGTGGTCGCGACCAGCTACGGCGTCACCGTGGACACCAGGGGCAAGGCGCCCGGCGTCAAGGCCGCGCTGTGCACGGCGAACCCCGAGGGCGGCTGGGTGGACGTCGCGCCCCCGCTGCCCGGCGACCTGCACGTCCTCGAACTCGACGGCACCACCGGCTGGTGCGTCGCCCGCAACACGTGGCTCGCGAGCGCGGTCACCGTCGCCCTCGACCCGGCCGCGCCGCCGGTGCGCGCCCTGCACGGCGGCGACAGCGGCTTCCTGTCGCACTTCCGCGGCACTGGCTCGGTCGTGCTCAGCTGCTACGGCACCCTCGACGTGGTCACCCTCGCCGCGGGCGAACTGGTCACCCTCGACGCGGGGCACGTCGTCGGTTTCGCCGACACCCTCCAGTGCCGCCTGCGCGCCCTGTCCCCGGACCTGCCGCAATCGGTCCGCACCGGAGACGGGCTCGTGTTCGACTTCGCCGGTCCGGGACTGGTCCTGACCCGTACGCACAGTCCGCGCGCACTCGTCAGTTGGTTGCGCGACAACGGATTCAGCACGCGCGCATGACTCCATAAGGAGGTATCGGCGAACCCCCTCGTGCCTCTAGCGTGGCGGTTTGCTCAGGTATTTCTCGAAGGAGGACGTCTTGGCTGTCGGCACGGTCAAGTGGTTCAACTCGGAGAAGGGGTACGGCTTCATCGCCGCCGACGGCGGGCCCGATGTCTTCGTGCACTACTCGGCGATCCAAATGGAAGGCTTCCGCACGTTGGCCGAGGGCGACCGCGTGGAGTTCGAGATCCAGGCGGGCCGGGACGGCCGCAGCCAGGCGGCGGACGTCCGGAAGGCATCGTGAACCCCGCCCGGCCCGCCTGGCGGCGGGTCGGGCCGTTCCCCCGTGACCGGGCGGGCCGTGCCGTGACCGGACTTACCCCGAACCGCCCGCACGCCCGTTCGGCCGGACGTTAGGCTGCCTCGCGTGTCGGAGGACCTGTCTGGGCGACGGTTGGGCCACTACCGGATCGACGGGGTGCTCGGCCGCGGTGGCATGAGCGTGACCTACAAGGCCACGGACGTCCGGCTCGGCCGCAAGGTCGCGCTGAAGGTCATCGGCGAGCACCTCACCGCCGACGCGGAGTTCCGCGAGCGGTTCGTCGACGAGGCCCGCAACACCTCGGCGATCGACCACGCCAACATCGTGCCGCTGTACGACTTCGACGAGGTCGACGGCCTGCTCTACATCGCGATGCGGCTGGTCGACGGCCAGGACCTGGCCTCCCACATCAAGGACGGCCCCATCTCGCCCGCCCGCACGCTCACGCTGCTCGGCCAGGTCGCCGAAGCGCTGGACATGCTGCACGGCAAGGGCCTCGTCCACCTCGACGTCAAACCGGCGAACGTGCTGGTCACCACCAAGGAAGCGTCCCGCGAGCACGTCTACCTCGCGGACTTCGGCCTGACCCGGCGCGGCGCCACCGGCCACCGCACCCGCACCGGCGACTTCCTCGGCTCCCCGACCTACGCCGCCCCCGAGCACCTGCGCGGCGAGCCCCTCGACGGCCGCACCGACCAGTACGCCCTGGCCTGCATGGTGTTCGCGTGCCTGACCGGGCGACCCCCGTTCCAGGGCGGCGTGCAGGACGTCATCCAGGGCCACCTCGGCCAGGCGATCCCGGCGCTGACCTCGCTGGTCGCGCTGCCGCCGGGCATCGACGACGCCCTGCGCAAGGGCACCGCCAAGGACCCCAACCAGCGCTTCGGGTCGTGCCAGGAGCTGATCGCCGCCGTCCGCACCGCGCTGGGCGGCGCGGCCACCGTGACCTCCCCGCCCCGCCGCGTCGACGCGCCCGTCTCGACCCCGAACCCCGTGGTCGGCCCGCCGTCGGGCGGGATGCCGGCCCAGCAGCACCCCCAGCAGCAGGGCTTCGCGAACCAGCCCGGTTACCTCGCCGACCCGGTCCGGCTGCGCCCGCCGACCCAGATGGGCGGCGCGTCGGCGTTCACCTCGACCAAGAAGGAGCGGCCCGCGTGGGTCGCGCCCGTGGTGGTCGGCGTGGTGGCGATCATCGCCATCGTCATCGTCGTGCTGATCCTCACGCCCAAGGACGAGCCGCCGCGACCGCCGGCGTCCACCAGCTCCGGCCAGTCCATCGACGTGGGCGGCGACAAGTCCAGCTCCAAGCCGCTGCCCACCAGCGTGCCGGTCAAGACGTCCCGCTGACCCGCACCAGGTCTCCTGTTCCCGCCGCCGGCGGGCGGCCGGTTTCGCGCTGCCCGTCGGTCCCGCGGCACCCGCGCCTGCCCCGTCGCCGGACGTCGATTCACGCGGCGCGCTGACCTGGGGTTCTTGCACTCGCCGCCGTCGAGTGCTAAACACGGTGCTGGCACTCGGACCACCTGAGTGCCAGCACGCAGGCTGGGACGGTGAGGCGCACCCGGTAGTCCCGGGTGGGTCGTCCGTCGCGGGCACCGAGCCTGGCCAAGCACCGTGTTCCGCTGCGGGCACCTGTCCGCAGTGGCCCCATAAGTCGTTTATAGGCGGAGGAACACACCGCAATGGCCAAGATGATCGCGTTCGACGAGGACGCCCGCCGCGGTCTCGAGCGTGGCATGAACACCCTCGCCGACGCCGTCAAGGTGACGCTGGGCCCGAAGGGCCGCAACGTCGTGCTCGAGAAGAAGTGGGGCGCGCCGACCATCACCAACGACGGCGTCTCGATCGCCAAGGAGATCGAGCTCGAGGACCCGTGGGAGAAGATCGGGGCCGAGCTCGTCAAGGAAGTGGCGAAGAAGACCGACGACGTCGCCGGTGACGGCACGACGACCGCCACGGTGCTCGCCCAGGCCCTGGTCCGCGAGGGCCTGCGCAACGTGGCCGCCGGCGCCAACCCGCTGGGTCTCAAGCGCGGCATCGAGCAGGCCGTCGAGGCCGTGACCGAGCAGCTGCTCAAGACCGCCAAGGAGGTCGAGACCAAGGAGCAGATCGCCGCCACGGCGTCCATCTCCGCGGGCGACTCGACCATCGGCGAGCTGATCGCCGAGGCGATGGACAAGGTCGGCAAGGAAGGCGTCATCACCGTCGAGGAGAGCAACGCGCTCGGCCTCGAGCTCGAGCTCACCGAGGGCATGCGCTTCGACAAGGGCTACATCTCGGGCTACTTCGTCACCGACCCGGAGCGTCAGGAAGCGGTCCTCGAGGACCCGTACATCCTGCTCTACGGCTCCAAGATCTCGTCGGTCAAGGACCTGCTCCCGCTGCTGGAGAAGGTCATGCAGTCCGGCAAGCCGCTGCTGATCATCTCCGAGGACGTCGAGGGCGAGGCCCTGGCGACCCTGGTGGTCAACAAGATCCGCGGCACGTTCAAGTCCGTCGCCGTCAAGGCCCCGGGCTTCGGCGACCGCCGCAAGGCCATCCTCCAGGACATCGCGATCCTGACCGGTGGCCAGGTCATCACCGAGGACGTCGGCCTCAAGCTGGAGAACGCCGACCTGTCCCTGCTGGGCAAGGCCCGCAAGGTCGTCGTGACCAAGGACGAGACCACGGTCGTCGAGGGCGCGGGTGACGCCGAGCAGATCCAGGGCCGCGTCAACCAGATCCGTGCCGAGATCGAGAAGTCGGACTCCGACTACGACCGCGAGAAGCTCCAGGAGCGCCTGGCGAAGCTCGCCGGCGGCGTGGCGGTCATCAAGGCCGGCGCGGCGACCGAGGTCGAGCTGAAGGAGCGCAAGCACCGCATCGAGGACGCGGTGCGCAACGCCAAGGCCGCCGTCGAGGAGGGCATCGTCGCCGGTGGCGGCGTCGCGCTGCTCCAGGCCGCCGAGGCCGCCTTCGCGGGCCTGAAGCTCGAGGGCGACGAGGCCACCGGCGCCAACATCGTCAAGGTCGCCGTCGAGGCGCCGCTGAAGCAGATCGCCATCAACGCCGGCCTCGAGGGCGGCGTCGTGGTGGAGAAGGTCAAGGGCCTGCCCGTCGGCCACGGCCTCAACGCCGCGACCGGCGTCTACGAGGACCTGCTCGCGGCCGGCGTCCCGGACCCGACCAAGGTCACCCGCTCGGCCCTCCAGAACGCGGCCTCCATCGCCGCGCTGTTCCTGACCACGGAGGCCGTCGTGGCCGACAAGCCGGAGAAGTCCTCCGGCGCGCCGGCCGTGCCGGACGCCGGCGGCATGGACTTCTGAGCCAAACGCCAAGCACCACGGCACCCCCGAAAGGCCCGGTCCCCACGGACCGGGCCTTTCGCCTTCCCAGCCACCTCCCCCCGCCTCGCACACCCCCGCCTCGCACACCCCCGCCTCGCACACCCCCGCCACTCCCACGCCCCGCGGCTCTGCCCCCGCCCCACGCCGCTCCGGCTCGCCCCGCCGCCCTGCCCCGCCGCTCTGGCCGCCCCGCTTTGCCGCGCTGCTCTGGCCCGCCGCCGCGCCCGGCTGCTCCGGCCCGCCGCCCCACCGCTCTGGCTTGGCCGCCCCCGCCACGCCCCTCTGGGCCGCCGCTCCCGCCGCTCCGCCGCTCCCGCCGCGCCGCCCGCCCTGCCGCGCCGCTCTGGGCCGCCGCTCCGCCGCGCCGCCCGCCCTGCCGCGCCGCCCTGCCGCCCTGCCCTGTCCGCTTTGCCCCGCCGCGCCGGGCTGGCTCGGCTGCCCCGCCGCCGCTCTGGCACGCCGCGCTCGCGGCGCACTTTGGCCGCCCGCCTTGCCGCGCCGAGGTGCCACCGGCCAGCGTGCAGGCCGCCGAGGGTGCCGCCAAGCTCCGCCGCCCGATGCGGGGCCGTCGGAGCCAGGGCTGCCGTCGAGCCGCCGCAGCCCCACTCCGGCTCGGCCGCCGAGCCGCCGCAGCCACACCCCGTCCCAACCGCCGAGCTGCCGCAGCCACACCCCCAACTCGGCCGCCGAGCCGCGGCACCCCCATCCCGTCCCGGCCGCCGCAGCCACCCGCCCTGCCGTCGCCGGGGTGCTTCGAGCCGCCGAGCGCCCGGCAGCCCCGGCCCACCCGGCCCACCCGGCCCCGCGATCCCGACCCCGGCCCGTCCCCCCGCGATTCCTCCACTTCACGGGACGCGCGACTCGCCGATCGGTGCCGAAAACGACATGTCACACGATCAGGTGACCCGCCCTCAGTGCTCGACCGGCGCGTGGACGCGGTCGCGGATCTCCCTCCGTGCCCCGCCGTACACCCGCACCTCGACCGCGATCCACACCACACAAGCCCCGGTCAAGATCCCCAAAGCCGCCCAAGCCGGCACCAGCAGCGCCACCGGGGTCAACGCCACCAGCGCGACGGCCATCGCCACCCGCACCTTGTTCAACGTCCCCAAGTTCCGCAGCCGGAACCCGATGTGCCCCAGCACGTACAGCAGCACACCCCCGTACAGCGCGTACGGCCCGACCCCGTGCAAGTGCTCCCCAGGCGTGTGCCCATCCGCCCCGCCCAGGTAGTTCATGGTCTTCTTCAGCCCCAGCGCCAGTAGGATGATCCCCGCGATCATCGGCAGGTGCAGGTACGTGAACGAGTCACGCGCCAGCGCCGCCCGGCGCGCGCCGCTCGCCGAGTGCAGGACCCGTTCCGCGACCGGTGCGACGACGTCGAAGTACGCCCACCACAGCGCCGCCGCGATGACCAGGCCGCACACGATCCCGTAGATGATCGGCCACGACACCGGCAGGTCCGCGACGCCGACCCCCACCGCCACGATCGACTCGCCCAGCGCGATGAGCACGATCAGCGCGTACCGCTCGGCGAAGTGCACGGCCGACTGCACCCGCCACCCCGACACGCCGGTCAGCAGCACGCCGCCGTAGTCCACGGCCAGCGCCAGCGCCCACAGCAGCGTCTGCGTCAGCCCCGACGTGAAGGACGCGGTCACCAGCACCGCCGTGCCGGACAGCATCGGCAGGCTCGTCACCGCCAGTTGCCGCCGCAGGGCCGCGTCGCCGGCCGAGAACCGCCAGTACGAGACCAGGTGCAGCACCCGGACGAACAGGTAGCAGCCGGCGAACACCAACGGTCCGGGCAGGCCGCCGGGCAGGTCGTCGAACGCCTCCGGGATGGTCACCGAGGCCACCAGCATCACGGCCATCGCCGAGAACAGCACCATCCGCGCGCCGTCGTCGTCGGCGTGGACGCGGTTGCCCAGCCACGAGTAGCAGCACCAGCACCACCAGAGCAGGGCGAGCAGCAGCATGCCGCGCACCACGCCGCGGACCGTGGGGTCGGCGGCCATCAGCTGCGTCACCTGGGTGATCGCGTAGACGAACACCAGGTCGAAGAACAGTTCGAGCGGTGTCACCCGGGCGCCCTCGTGGACGACCCGGGCCCGGCGTGTGGACATGCCGGGAAGTGTGCCACCCACCTGCGGGAACGCATGATCGGTTCGCTAACCGTGAACTGTTAACGACAGGCTGTGTATCCAGCGTAGAACTACGCACTCCTTATCTGATGACCGAACCTCGACCCCGGGGAACACGAGCAACACCACCGCGGACGGCCACCCGGCCGTCCCACTGACCACTCGGGGGAGGGGGGTGGCGAGCACGGTCGGCTTCGAGGGGTGCCGACCGGACGCCGCCCGTGGTGAAGGGCGGTCCGCGGTGCGAGGGGGGCATCGCGGACCGCCGACACCCGTGACGTGGAACGATCAGCTCCGGCTGGGGGATGTCGAGGAGGAGGTGACGACCGTGGGAGAGCTGCGCACGGCTGGTGAGCGGCCACCTTGGGAAGGTCTGGACGGGACGGACCGGCACGCCGCCTGCGTCGTCGCCGCCCGCGACGGCGACCGCAGGGCGCTGGACGTGCTGGTCGCGGACCTGACGCCGCTCGTGTGGCACGTCGCGCGCGGGCACGGCCTGGACCGCAGCACCGCGGAGGACGTGGTGCAGACGGTGTGGCTGGCCCTGCTGCGCCACCTGGACCGGTTGGTCGAACCCCGCGCGCTGGCGGGGTGGCTCGTCGTGGCGACACGGCGGGAGGCCCAGCGCACCTGGACCCCCAGCCGTCGGGAAGCAGCGCTGTCCGACGAGCTGGCGGAGCAGTTGGAGAGCGATTTCGGGTTGCCCGAGGACGCCGCCCTGGTCGACGACCGGGACCTCCGGTTGTGGCGGGCCTTCGGCCGCCTGTCGCAGAAGTGCCAGGAACTCCTGCGACTCACCGTGCTGGCCGGGCGGGCGGAGTACCGCGCGGTCGCCGAAGCACTGTCCATGCCACGCGGGAGCATCGGTCCGACCAGGGGCCGGTGCTTGACGACGTTGCGCGCACATCTTGACGCGGAAGGAGGATCGCGGTGAACGACATCGACCCGCGCGATGACCGCAGAGGCCATGAGGACACCGCTGTCCTCACCGAGCTGAACCGGTTGGTGTACGAGCTCGACGCGCCACCGCCGGGGCTGGTCGAACGCATCCAGTTCGCGGTGGCCCTGGAGAACCTGGACGTGGAGGTGGCCCGCTGGGAGCGGGCGGGTTCGTTCGCGGGCGTCCGCGGCGGTAACCCGGGCACCATCACGTTCACGGTCGACAACCTGACCCTGATGGTGAACTTCACCTCGACCGGCGCACGCCACCGCATCGACGGCTGGCTGGTGCCCGCGGGCGAGCACACCGTCGAGGTACGGGTGGCCGAGCACGAGTCGAGCACGACGAAGGCCGACGACGGTGGCCGCTTCGTGCTCTCCGACGTGCCCGCCGGCACCACGCAGATCGTGGTGCACCTGGTGAACTCCCGCGGCGAACCCGGCCGCACGGTGGTCACCCCGACGATCATGTTGTAGCCGGCTGTGGGGCCGCCGGCTGTGCGGTGGCCTGCTCTGTAGGGGCACGCCACCCACCGACCAGCGCCCCGACCGGCACCACGTGCGTGACCCAGTCCGCACGGACACCGGCGTGCAACAAGAACGCCGGCGGCTCGTGCAGGTACCCCATCGGCTGTTCGGGCCGGAGGGCGAGCGTGCTCTGCCGGTGGGTGCTGGGCGCGGTGCAGACGAGGGTCCCGGCGAACGGCGCGCTCACCACCCGGTGCACGTGACCGGCCAACACCCGCACGACCTGGGGATGCCTCCGCACGACTTCGGCGAGCCGGTCACCGTCCTCCAGCTTCATGCCGTCGAGGAACGGGATGCCGACGTCCACAGGCGGGTGGTGCAGCGCCACGACCACCGGCCGTTCGCGTCGGGTCAGCACCTCGTCCAACCAGGCCAGCTGCGCGGATCCCAGCAGCCCTCCTGGGCTGTCGGGCCGCCACGAGTCGAGCACGACCACGCTGAAGTGCGGTTGGTCCACGACGTACCGGGTGTCGTGGGTGCCGCCGAGGAACGGTGTGCCGCCGAAGACGCGCTTCAGGGCCGGGGCGTCGTCGTGGTTGCCCATCACGAGGTGGACCTGGATCGGGTAGCCGTCGAGCAGCCCGGCCAGTTGGGCGTAGGCGTCGTGGCGGTACTCGGACAGGTCGCCCGTGATCACCACGCAGTCCGGCCGGGGATCGATCGCGAGCACTGAGCCCAGTGCCCGGTGGAGGGCTTCCGCGGGGGCGGCCGACACGACGTCCGTGCGCAGGTGCGGGTCGCTGAGGTGCGCGATCAACATGCCCCCATCGCACAACGGCCCGCCGCCGGCCGGACACGGTTTCGCCCCCGGCGCAAACGCCGCACGCACACCCAAGGCCCGGCGGCTCCGGCTCGACGGTGAGCGCGATGCGATGGCGGCTCCGGCTCGGCGGCAGCTGCGGTTCGGGCAGTGGCTGATCCGGCCCTGGCTCGCGGGCGGGTGGGCTGCACAGCTGCGGTTGGGGCGGTCGGCTGTGCGGTTGGCAGGCGGTCGCGGCAGGCGGAGGCTGTGTCGGCAGGCGGAGGCTGTGTCGGCAGGCGGCTGTGGCAGGGGGGCAACTGGGCTGGGCGGTCGCCAGGATTCGGCTTGTTTGTGCTGGTCAGTTTGGGCTGTGCCGGCCTCCGGCCCCCGACACCATCATCCCACGGGGGACCGACAAAGCGGCTGGGGTCGGATGGGAGCGACCGCCACTATGGTCTAGACCATGCTGGAAGTCATTGCTCTCGACGCCGCCGATGCCCACGCCGCCCAAGCCGGCGGAGCGCACCGCCTGGAACTCGTCACCGACATGGCCGCAGACGGCCTCACCCCGCCTCCCTCCCTGGTCAAGAGCGTGCTCGCCGCCACCGACCTCCCGGTCCGGGTCATGCTGCGCGACGCCGCCGGGTTTGCGCCCGGTGATCTCGACGGGCTCCGTCGGGCTGCCGCCGAAGCGCGAGAGGCGGGTGCGGAGGAGTTCGTGCTCGGGTTCCTCGACGCCCACGGGCGGATCGACGAAGCCGCTTGCCGGGCCGTGCTCGCCGAGATCGACGGGTGTGCCTGGACCTTCCACCGCGCCCTCGACAACTCGCTCGACCCCGTGCAGTCCTGGGACCTGGTGGCCGCGCTGGGGTGCGACACCGTTCTCGCCGCGGGCTCGCCGAAGGGGGTGGCGGAGGGGATGAACGTCCTCGGCGACCTCGCCCAGCGTCAACGGCACCTGCGACTCCTGGTCGGGGGCGGGCTCAAGCAGGAGCACGTCGCACCGCTCAAGACCCTCGGGGTCACGGCGTTCCACGTCGGGAGCGCGGTGAGGCCCGGCGGGTGGGGTTCGCCGCTGTCCGCCGAGGCCGTCCGGACCTGGGTGAATCTGGTCTAGACCGGTCGCCGATCCGGACACTAGCATCCCCGTTGCTTCACACGAAATAGCCGTTGCACGTGACGCAACAAGGGGTCGAGATGCGAGTTGCCATCAAGGCTGCGGCGGCCGGTGTCGCCGCCGCAGTGCTCGCCATGACGGGGTGCGCGCCGGTCCAGTCCGGGCCGGCCGCGACCGGTGCGGACCAGCAGACCGGGCAGCTGCGCGTCTGGCTGTTCGACGAGGTCAACCGCGGGCCGAAGGAGGCCGTGGTCAAGGAGGCGGTGGCCGAGTTCCAGAACGCCCACCAAGGTGTCACCGTCGACGTCCAGTACATCCAGGTCCAGACCCGCGCCGAGCGCTTCAAGGCCGCCTTCAGCGACCCCAAGAGCGCACCGGACGTCGCCGAGTTCGGCAACACCGACCTCGCGGGCTACGTGTCCGGCGGCGGGTTCGCCGAGTTGGACCTGTCCGGCTGGGCCGACGCCAAGGACCTCCTGCCCGCCGTCCTGGACACCGGCGAAGTCGACGGCAAGGTCTACGGCCTGCCCTGGTACGTCGGCGTCCGCGCCCTCTACTACCGCACGGACGTGTTCACCGAACTCGGCCTCAAGCCCCCGGCCACCCTCGACGAGATCGCCCCGACCGCGCGGCGGATCCGCGAGGCCAAGCCCGACCTGCTCGGCATCTCCGCCGGCGGCAAGTACACCTACGGCGCCATGCCGTTCGTGTGGGCCAACGGCGGCGACATCGCGCGCAAGGACGGCGACAAGTACGTCTCCACCATCGACAGCCCCGAGTCCAAGGCGGGCCTGCGCCAGTACACCGAGCTGATCGCCGACGACATCTGCCCGCCCGCCCAGTGCGCCGGCAACGGCGGTGACGCCAGTGTCGAGGCGTTCCGCGCGGGCAAGGCCGCGATGGTCATCGGCGGCGACTTCAACCGCAAGTCCGTGGACGCCTCCAGCGCCGCCGGCAAGTACGCGGTCGTGCCGCTGCCGGGCAAGACGGCCGGGTCGATCGCGCCCGCGTTCGCCGGCGGCAACCTGCTCGGCGTCCTGAAGGGCAGCGAGCGCAAGACGCTGGCCAAGGAGTTCGTCCAGCTGCTCGGCGGCAAGACCTACCAGCGCAAGATGTTCGACGCGATGGGCAACATGCCGACCTTCGCCGACGTGCAGAAGGCCGTCGCCGAGTCGCAGCCCGCCGTCGAGCCGTTCATCAAGACCCTGAACGCGGGCACCAAGTTCGTCCCGGTCACCCCGAAATGGGCCAAGGTCGACGCCCAGGCCGTGCTGCCCACCCTCATCCAGGAGGTGGCCGCCGCGGGCAACGACCTCGACGTCGCGGCGAAGAAGGCGGCCGACGCGATGAACACGGCGTTCGCTTCATGACCGACGTCCACCTCGACCCGCGCCCCGCGACCCGGGCGCAGGCCCGTCCCGAAGCGCCGCGCGGGCCGCGGTGGCGGAAGCGGGGCGACGGCCCGATCGCCTTCGCCTACCTCGCGCCCGCGCTGCTGGTGCTGGTCGGCCTCATGGGCTACCCGATCTACCAGCTCGTGCTCATCTCGCTGTTCGACTACGGCCAGGAGCAGGTCAGCGGCGGTGCGCCGCTGGTCTTCCTCGGCCTGGACAACTACGCGCGCCTGCTCTCCGACACCACGTTCTGGACCGTCCTCGCCCAGACGGTCGGGTTCGCAGCCGTGTGCGTTGTGGGGACGTTGCTGGTCGGTGCGGCGCTCGCCGTGCTGGCCACCCGCGTGCGCACCTGGGCCCGGATGACGTTGTTCCTGGCGGCGCTGGGCGCGTGGGCGACCCCGACCGTGGCCGGCTCGACGATCTGGCTGTTCCTGTTCGACGCCAACTTCGGCTTCGTCAACGAACTGCTCGGCACCACCGGGTTCTCCTGGACCTACGACCGCTGGACCGCGTTCGGCCTGGTCGCGGCCGAGGTGATCTGGTGCTCGTTCCCGTTCGTCATGGTGACCCTGTACGCGGGCATCAAGTCGATCCCGGGCGAGGTGTTGGAAGCGGCGGCCCTGGACGGCGCGTCGACCTTCCGCACGGCCCGCTCGGTGATCCTGCCGCTGCTGCGCCCGCTGCTGGTCGTCGTGACGATCCAGTCGATCATCTGGGACTTCAAGGTGTTCACCCAGATCTACATCATGACCAACGGCGGCGGCATCGCCGGCCGCAACCTGGTGCTCAACGTCTACGCCTACCAGCAGGCGTTCGCCGCCTCCGAGTACGGGCTGGGCGCGACCATCGGCGTGGTGATGACCGTGTTGCTGCTGCTGGTCACGCTCGGGTACCTGCGGGCGCTGCGCCGGTCGGGGGAGGAGCTGTGAAGCGCGGGGTCGTCGAGGGCGTCACGGTCCTCATCGCGGGCGTGGTGGCGTTCCCGCTGTACTGGATGGTGCTCACCGCGCTCAAGCCGGAGCACGAGGTCATCTCCGCGGACCCCCGGCCGTGGACGCTCACGCCGACGCTCGACAGCTTCGTGCGCGCGCTGACCGTGCAGAGCTTCGGGCGGTACTTGGTGAACAGCCTGGTCGTGGCGCTGGCCGTGGTGCTGCTGAGCCTGCTGATCTCATTCCTGGCCGCGACCGCGCTGACCCGGTTCCGGTTCCGCAGCCGCACGACCCTGCTGGTGATGCTGCTGGTCGTGCAGATGGTGCCGGTCGAGGCGCTGACCATCCCGCTGTTCTTCGTCATGCAGTCGGTGCGGGACGTGGCGCCGGCGTTCGGCCTGAACCACCTGGGCTCGCTGGTGCTGGTGCACCTGGCGTTCAGCCTGCCGTTCGCGATCTGGATGCTGCGCGGGTTCGTCGCGGCCGTGCCGGTGGAGTTGGAGGAGGCGGCGACCCTCGACGGCGCCTCGCGCCTGCGCTTCCTCTGGCAGGTGCTGTTCCCGCTGGTCGCGCCGGGTCTGGTGGCGACGAGCGTGCTGTCGTTCATCCACGCGTGGAACGACTTCCTGTTCGCCAAGACGTTCATCATCTCGGCGGCGGAGAACCAGACGCTGCCGCTGGCGCTCCAGGTGTTCGTCAAGCCGGACCAGAACGACTGGGGTGCGATCATGGCCGGGTCCACGCTGATGACCATCCCGGTGCTGGTCTTCTTCGTGGTGGTGCAGCGACGACTCGTCGCGGGACTCGCGGGAGCGGTGAAATCGTGATCATCCCCAAGCCGGTGTCGTTCACGCGGGGCGAGGGCTCGATCGTCTTCGACGGCACGGTCGACGTGCGGCCGTACGACGGTCCGCCCGGTTCCTACCGCCTGACCGTGGACAGCCGTGTCACGATCGAGGCGGCCGACGCGGCGGGCGAGTTCCACGCCCGCCAGACGCTGCGCCAGCTCAGCGGCCCGGACGCCTTCCGCGCCGCGCCCATCGGCGGACCTCCGACGCTGCCGGTGTGCGTGGTCGAGGACCGTCCGCGCTTCGCGTGGCGCGGCGTGATGCTCGACGTGGCCCGCCACTTCCTGCCCAAACCGGACCTGCTCCGGTACGTGGACCTGCTGGCCGTGCACAAGCTCAACGTCCTGCACCTGCACCTGACCGACGACCAGGGCTGGCGGTTCGAGTCGAGGAAGTTCCCGCGCCTGCACGAGGTCGGCGGCTGGCGCCCGTCGTCCCGCTACGGCGACCGCCGGTACGGCGGGCAGACCGGCCGTCCCCACGGCGGCTACTACACCCAGGACGACCTGCGCGAACTCGTCGCCTACGCGGCACAGCGGCTCATCACGGTCGTCCCCGAGATCGACGTCCCGGGCCACAGCCAGGCGGCCATCGCGGCCTACCCGGAACTCGGTGTCGGCGGTGGTGACAGTGGCGGTGGCGGCGTGTGGACGGACTGGGGCGTGAACCCCAACGTCCTCAAGGCCGACGAGTCCACTGTGGACTTCTACCGGCAGGTGTTCGACGAGCTGCTGGACGTCTTCCCCAACGAGGTGGTCGGGCTCGGCGGCGACGAGGCCGAGGGCGGCGACGGGCGGTTCGTCCGCCGGATCGCCCAGCACCTGGCGCAGCGCGGCCGGCGGCCGTACGGCTGGGACGAGGTGCTCGGCGTCGGACCGCTGCCGACGAAGACCGTCATCGCGTCGTGGCGCGGGGAGGACCCCGGCCGGACCGCCCTGGCGCGGGGGCACGACGTCGTCATGTGCCCCGAGGAGCACGTGTACCTGGACTACCGGCAGTCCGACCGCGAGGACGAACCCATCCCCGTCGGCACCGTCCTGACCTGGGAGGACGTCTACGCCTACGAACCGGCGGCGGCGGACGAGGTGCTCGGCGCGCAGGCGAACCTGTGGACCGAGCACCTCGATTCCCCGAGGCGGCTGGACTACGCCGCCTTCCCCCGCCTGTGCGCGTTCGCCGAGGTCGTGTGGAGCCCCGGTGGGTCCCGCGACCCCGACGAGTTCCGCGACCGCTTGGCCGAGCACCACCTGCCGCGCCTGGACGCCCTCGGTGTCGAGTACCGGCCCCTGTCCGGTCCCCGTCCGTGGCAGGTTCTCCCCGGTGTGCCCGGCCACCCCCGCTAGTTCCCCCTTGGCCGGGCGGTGACCCCCGTCGTCACCCGGCTGTTCCCTCCGGTCGGTCGGCGACCCCCATCGCCGGCCGTTCCCCCTGGCCGGCCGGCGACCCCCGTCACCGGCCGGCCTCCCCGCTGTCAGTAGGCCTGGTCCGCCTCCTCCTTCTCCGGCACGAGGAACCACATCGCGAGGTAGAGCAGCGCGCCGGTGCCGAACCCGAAGAGGGTCGCGGCGACCAGCAGGATCCGCAGGATCGCCGCGTCCACCCCGATCAGCTCGGAGACGCCGCCGCACACACCCGCGACCATCCGGTCGTTCCGGCTGCGGCGGAGCTTGCGGACCTTGTCGGTGGCCTGGTTGAGCACGTCGTTCGTCATAGCTCAATGGTGCTGGTCAGAGCCTTGCGGCACATCGGGGGCACACCCTGAAAACCCGCTCAGGGTTGAACCACGACCTTCCCCCGGGTCAACCCCGCCACCGCCCGGCGGTGGAGGTCGGACAGCTCCTCCAGGGTGCGCCGCTCGGACACGTCGACCCGCACTACACCCGCGTCCACCAGCGACACCAGCTCGGCCAACTGCCCGGCGTCCCACCGCGCCACCACGTGCGCCTCGGGGACGTCGCTCAGGGTCGCGGAGACCGCCCTGCCACCCAGGTGGGCGATCTCGGCGTCCGGCACGAGGTTCAGCACCACGTCGAACCTCCCCTCCGGGCGGTACCCGACGACCTCGTCCGCCCCCAGCGCCCGCACGACCCCGGCACTGCGCGCGCTCGCCGTCGCCGTCACGTGCGCACCCGCGTGCTTGGCCAGCTGGACCGCGAACCCGCCGATCCCGCCACCCGCGCCGTTGATCAGAACCCGTTGTCCCGCAACGATTCCCGCGTGCTCGAACACCATCTGCCACGCGGTCAGGCCGGCCAGCGGCAGGGCGGCGGCGTCGGCCAGGGGGATGCTCGCGGGCGCATCGACCAACCGGTCGGCCGGCGCGACGACGTACTCGGCGGCGGCACCCTCGACCCACCCGACCACCGGCCGCTCGTCCACCGTCCCGGCGACGTCCCAGCCGAGCGTGTGCGGCAGCGCGACCGGGAACCGCCCCTCGCGCACCGCGATCTCCGTGGGGTTGAACGACGTCGCCGTGACTGTCACCAGCACCTCGCCGTCGCCGGGGACGGGCACCGGGATGTCGTCGACGCGGATGACGTCGGGGCCGCCGTGCTCGTGGATGCGTGCGCTTCTCATGCAGCCGGACGGTATGTATCCACAGTTGGACGCTCAATGCGTTCTCGTCCGGATTTATGTGTCATCGTCCAACACCGTGGACATGCTCACCGACGTGATCGACGTGATGCGGACCGGTCGGCCGGTCGCGGCCCGGGTCGGCTGGCGGGCGCCGTGGGCGCAGCGGTTCGACCGGGTGCCGGGCGCGTCGGGGTTCCACGTCGTGGTGCGCGGTGAGGCGTGGCTGGTCCCGGACGACGACGTGCCGGTGCGGCTGCGGCAGGGTGACGTGGTGTTCCTGCCGGACGGGCGCGGGCACGTGCTGGCGGACAGCCTGGCCACGCCGGTGGCGGCGCAGGCGTGCGCGCCGGGGTCGCGGGTGCGGTACGAGCAGCCCGAGATGCCGACGACGGTCACCCTGTGCGGCGCGTACGAGCTGGGCACCGTCCACCCGATGCTGCGCGGGCTGTCGGCGACCGTGCACCGCGGTGGCCCGGACCTGCTGAGGACCGCCGGGCTGCTGGCGGACGAGCTGGAGTCGCCGGGTCCGGGGTCGGCCGCCCTGGTGCCCGGCTTGCTCGACGTGCTGCTGGTGTACCTGCTGCGGGCGTGGTTCGAGTCGTCGCCGGACCGGCGGGGCTGGATGGCGGCGCTGCGGGACCGGGCGCTGGCGCCGGCGTTGCACGCGATCCACCGGAACCCGGGGTCGCCGTGGACCGTGGCGTCGCTGGCGGGCGAGACGGGCATGTCGCGGGCGGCGTTCGCGGAGCGCTTCACCCACTTCATGCGCCAGCCGCCCATGACGTACCTGACGTGGTGGCGCCTGGTGACGGCGGCGAAGTTGTTGCGCGACACGGACGTCCCGCTGTCCACCATCGCCCGCGAGGTCGGGTACGGCTCGCAGTTCGCCTTCGCGACCGCCTTCAAGCGCGAACACGGCATCCCGCCGGGCCGCTTCCGAAGAGCTATGTTCGAGCGGTGACCTCGGCGACCCCGCCCCCTCCGACCCCGGGAGCACCGGGTCCCGCCGCCGCGCCGGACCCGGCCGATCCCGCCGAGACGCCCGAAGCGCCGGCCGCCGCGCGGGAGCCGGTCGGTCCCGCCGAGTCGCCTGAAGCCGCCGCGCGGGAGCCGGTCGATCTCGTCGAGTCGCCGGAAGCGCTGGCCGCCGCGCTGGACCGGGTCGGCTACCTGCCCGACGCCGGGGTCGCGATGGCCGCCTTCCTCGCCGTGCGGCTGCACCGGCCGTTGTTCTGCGAAGGCGAGCCCGGCACCGGCAAGACCTCGCTCGCCCTGGCCCTCGCGCGGGCCCTGGACCTGCCGCTCATCCGCCTCCAGTGCCACGAGGGCATCGACGCGTCCCAGGCGCTCTACGACTGGGACTTCCCCCGCCAGCTCCTGCACCTGCGCGCCCTCGAAGCCGCCGGCCCGGTGGACGCCGAAGCGGCCGAAGCCTCCCTCTACACCCGCCGCTTCCTGCTCGCCCGGCCGCTGCTGCGCGCGCTGGAGGAGGCGCCGTGCGTCCTGCTGGTGGACGAGGTGGACCGGGCCGACGACGAGTTCGAGGCGTTCCTGCTGGAAGTCCTGGGGGAGAACGCGGTCAGCATCCCCGAACTGGGCGTGGTGCGGGCGCCGACCCCGCCGCTGGTCGTGCTCACCTCCAACCGGACCCGCGAGGTGCACGACGCCCTCAAGCGCCGGTGCCTCTACCACTGGCTGGACCACCCCGACCTGGCCCGCGAGGTCGCCATCCTGCGCCGCCGGCTGCCCGGCCTCGACGAGCGGCTGGCCGGTCAGGTCGCGTCGGCCGTGCGGCGGCTGCGCGAGCTGGAGCTGCTCAAACCACCGGGTGTCGCGGAGGCCCTGGACTGGGCGGAAGCCCTGGTCGCCCTGGGCCGCACCGACCTGGACGCGGAGACCGCGGCGATCACGCTCGGCGCGGTCCTGAAGTACCGGGAGGACGCCCAGCGCGCCCTGTCGGCAGGTGTGCTGCACGCCCCGCCGCCCGCTCGTTGATCCCAGGTGATTCGCGCTCCCGTGGTGCTCAACGGTGGTGCAGGCCTGGGGCTGTGAACGTGGGATCCGGCGAAAGGCGGGCTGGACGCCACTGGTCGTCCGGACAGGTGATCGCGGCCGACTCGGTCCATTTGAAGTGGGTGGAGTCCGCGGGCACGATGCGGTCCAAGGCGTTGCCGTCCAGGACGAACATCCCTTCCACGTGTGAACAGTCGATGGTCTTCGCGAACAGCGCCGAAGTGCGGAACACGACTTGCAACAGTCGCCACTCGGATCCGTAGCGACGGCTCTTGTCGAATTCGTTGCGCGAGAGGTGGAAGCTCCCTCGGCTGGCCGGCCCCGCCGCCTTGACCTCGATTCGCCGCAGCTTCGGCTTGCGTGCCTCGATGTCGTACCCGTAGCGGTCGGAGATCTTGGCGACGTGAACCGGCTTTGCGCCGGCTCGCTCCAGGGCTGCCAGCACGAAGAGTTCGGCGGTGTCGCCGATGGCCTTGCGGAAGGGATCGGGGTGCGTCGCGGCCACATCCGCGTGCGCCGCGGACAAGACTTCGTCCAACGCCGGGCCAAGCCAACGGAGTGCTGCGAGGTCGGGCTGCGGAATGTACTCCCTCGCCACACCCGTGGGAGTCACCGCGACGCTGAGCCACAACGGGGGATCGGTCACGAGGAGCAAGCGGGCGATGTTGTGCAGCGTGAACTTGTCAGCGACGTCGGAGAGGCCCAGAAGAACCGGGTCGACGAAGACCCCTTCGCCATCGACCCGGGCAAGGCCGAGCCGGCACATGGCATCTACCGGACCGAGCAGTTCCACCGTCGCGGCGAGATAGGACGAGGGAGAGCGTGCAGCCGCCACCCAGTCGGCTACCGAGTGGCGGTGCTTGACGCGGGCGGCCCGCGCCAGGAGGAATACGGCGTACGTGGAACCGTGTCTAGGTAGCACGCTTCGCCGCTTCTCTGATGTGGGCGACGACCGCATCCGCATCGTCTTCGAACGCGGGCTCGTTGCGCCGGTGCTCATCGGGTTCCGGCAGAGCGACCGTGACCAAACTGGGGTCGTTCATCAACTTCCCGAGCGCTGCCACCTTGTCCGAGAGTCGAGCATTCACCGCCTCGTCGATCGTGCCGTTGCTGACCAGGAGTGTGAACCGCGTGAGGACGTCGTTCTTGAGACCCAGTCGGTGGATGCGGTCCTGGCTCTGGAGGAAGTGGCCGGCGTTGAACGTCCGGTCGAGATAGACGGCGTGGTGACACCAGTGGTGAAGGCTGACGCCCTCGCCGCAAGCGGCAGGATTGGCGAGCAACACGTGACAGTCGGAGTCGTAGCGGAAGCGATTCAACTCTTGCTCACGGGTGGTCGAGCCATGTGGAGCACCGTCTTCCGGAGGCACACCGCCGTGGACGACGGCCGGCTGATGTTCCTTCAACAGAGCGGCTAGTGCCCGGAGGTTGCGGACGAAGGTGGACCAGACGATCACTTTCTCGCCACGGGCGGCAGCGTCGGCGACGATGGCTTGGACACGTTCGTACTTCCAGGGCACCTCGTACTCGCGGTAGCGGACGAGCAAGTCCGCCAGCGGGTCGCCCTCCTTGACCTCCAGGGGCGGGTGCTGAAAGACCTCCTCGTCGTCCGACTCCGACCCAGCGATCAGCAACGCCGGGTTCGTGGCCGCTTCGAGCAGGTACATCAGCACTCGTCCGAGCTTGTCGAACTTACGTCGCGCC
This sequence comes from Saccharothrix sp. CCNWYY140, assembly GCF_037401995.1. Classification (NCBI taxonomy): domain Bacteria; kingdom Bacillati; phylum Actinomycetota; class Actinomycetes; order Pseudonocardiales; family Pseudonocardiaceae; genus Saccharothrix; species Saccharothrix sp. CCNWYY140. The sequence goes on along the minus strand of NZ_JBBEGC010000063.1, from coordinate 8,278 downwards.
CGTGCGTCGAGGGCGAGCTTGCCCCGGTAGCGCCCGATCAACGCTTCGTAGATCGCTTGCTGCAACGGCGGCATCGGTTCGACCAGCATCCGGAATTCCGTCGGAGGCAGGGACAGATCCGATTTCGGGGTGCGCACGAAGTACCGGGCGACCGCCTGGCTCGTTGCCCGCAGAACGTGGTCTTCACGCCCATCGCGTTCCACGTAGGCGCTTGCCGGCAGGATCTGGCGGTCTTGGCCGGGGTACAGGTACCTCATCAAGGCCACGAGGTCGAACGCGCTTTGCGGCGCTGGCGTCCCTGTGAGGACGTCGCGTCGCTCCGCGGCATACGCGAGGTCGAGAACCGCGCGCCCATGCACACCGAGGTTCCCCCGTTTGACGCGGTGCGCCTCGTCGAGGACAACCTGCGTCGGCCGCCTGGCCACGAATGCGCGGACCCGGTCGTAGTCGGACGCGACCCGGTTGTAGCTCGTCAGCAGGATGTCGGTGCTTTCTGGGATCACCGAGGAGTTGCCAGCGTGCACAACCACGGTCGGCACGGGAGTGAGGCACTCGAAGGCGTCTTCCTTCCACGTGCTGAACGCGGCGATCGGGGCCACAACGAGCAGTTGTTGAACCCGTCCGCCGACGCGGCTCAGTGCGAAACTCGCCAACGACACGGTTGTCTTGCCCGCGCCGGGGACGGAAAAGTCCGCCCCGTGCGGGAGGCGGACCAGTTTCGCGAGGTTCTCCAGCTGGAAGCTCTTGAGCGGTCTGTCGAAGCCCGCAGCGAGGAGCTCCTGCGCGAGTTCCTGCAAGTCGACCGGCGTGCCGTCCGAGGAGACCTGTTCGCGCTTCTTCCGGTCTTCCTGCAAGCGCAGGAGTTGGGTGCGAAGGGTCGGTCCGAGTTCGATTTTCTCCCCGAAGATGTGTCGCACCTCCTTGAGGACGTTCAACTCCGCGAGGAAGACGTCGACCCGCACATCGACGCGATCTCGGCTGCCGTTCACGATTCCTCGAGAGAATGCTTCCTGCACACGTGCCCAAGCGCCGCGGCTGCCTTGGTGGTCGACGCTGCCGATCACCAGCGGTCGACCTCTGTCGTACAGTTCGAACAGGATCAACGGAGCTCCCTGAGCGAAGCGATCAGGGTTTCCAGTTTTTCCAGCCTCGTCTGCATCGCAGCTTCGTCGAAGCTGGTGTAGGACCGGGCTTTCGGCAGGGTGGCGTACACCCGCTCCAATTCACTGATGGCTTTGTCGGCACGTGCCAACGGCGCCTTGACCGCGGTCTGGTCGCGGTCGAGCTCTTCGGCTTCGTCGGCTGCCGCTGTGATCGCGCTCTGGAGCGTGTTGAGCACATCCTGGGTGAGCACGGCCTCACCGTTGGACAGGGGGATGTCCTGCTCCGGCTTCCGCTTGGCCAGGAAGCTCAACAGGTCGTCGAGAGGCGATTCACTGTCGGCCGGGCCGACGAGGTCGTCGATCAGGTCGTCTCCGGTATCGCCTTCCCAGAGGCTTTCGACCTGGTCGAGCACCGGCTTCAAGGCGACGTCGTCGGCGATTTCGTTCCAGACTAGGTGAGCTGCGTCGTCACGACGGAGGTTGCGGAGCTTCCGGTACTGAACGTTGGCCAGTGTGCCGAGGAAGTACACCGTGCGCACGCTGTTCGCTTCGGCGAGCGGCTTGTTCTTGATATGTTTCGCCAGCTCGTCGAATGCGGATTCGTTGTCAGCGAAATCGACGTGCAGTCGCGCCCCGTTCGACAGGTCGACCAATTGGTGCACGTGCTGCAATTTTTCGTACAGCGAGCGCACCGTTGCGGTGTCCCGGTGCATCCGGCGGGCGACTCTCCCGAAGTCCCTGCCCTCCCTGTTGTACAGCTCTTCGATCAGCAGGGCCTCGTTGATCCAGGAGTATTCCTGCTTGAAATCTCGGGCCACCTGGAGTTCGGCTTCGAGGTCGACCAACTCGTCCACGGTCGCGTCTTGAGGCAGCACCAAGCACTGCACGTACCGGGCCTTGAGGTGTTGATCTTTGCGGTACAGCGAGCGGAGCGCCGCAGATCTGCGGTTTCCGTTGATCAGGATGCCGTCGGCGGTGATGATCGCCGGCTCTTGCTGCCCGCGTTCTTTGAGGTCTGCTTTGAGTGCGTCGAAACCTTCCTGTCCGGAGAGGATCTCGAACTGTGCTTCCTGAGCCTCCTCGCCCAGCGGGTCGGCGGTGAACAGGTCGGGGTTGTCCCTGACGTGGACCACCTGCATCTGCTCGGCTCGGGTCCGGTGGTTGGTCGTCGAGAAACGGACCCAATCGACCTCGACTTCGACGCGAAGCAACTCCTTCTCGCTGCGTGGCCACGCGGGAACGGCCATGTACCGCCTGTTGTCCTTGTCGGGAATGCGGGCTTCTAGGAAGGTGGCCCGGTCTTGGTCAAGCGCGGGGTTCGGCACCTGTCAGCTCCTGAATTTTGTAGACCGGCCGGGGCCGTAGTTCGCGGTGACCCTTGTCGCGATGGAGTTCGCGCGCTCCTGGAAGCCGATGTGCCCGATGTAAGCGTTTGCGCTCTCGCTGGGTACGCCGAACAAGCGCAGCAGGATTTCCGGGAACACTCTCGTTTGCTCGCCCTTCCAGTTCCAGTCCGGCCCGTCGCCACTTCGACTCGGCATCACGTAGATGCACGGTGGTGGCACGAGCTCGCCGTTGATCGTTATGGACGAGGACGCCTTGGGGCAGATCCGCTCGGCTGTGCCGCACAGTTCGTTGTGGAAGACGACGCCGTCGAGTTCGCCTTCGCGGTCGGAGAAGAAGCGCTTCCTCAGGCGGTTGACACCTTTGACCACGTGCTCACCCGGGTGGGACTTCAAACTAGGGCACAACCACCACAGATAGGTCTCCTCGGCCCATTCCGGAGCCTCCCAGGTCCGGCTGCTGTGAGCCCCGTCCGGGCACCCCTTCTGGATCACCGCGATGTCGCCGAATCCGTCGACTGTGAGTCGGTAGACCGTGTCGGCGCCGTACTTGGGCACTGCCAGTGCGGAGATCAATTTCTTGTCCAACATGGCGGTGAACAGGTTCCGAAGGAACTCGCGGCGCTGGGCATTGCTGGCGCTCGTTCGGCCGCGCAGCGCCTCGATGGCCATGGGCAGCGCGCCTGCGAACTCGTCCACGCTGAGGCCGTGACGACTGAGGATCTCATCTTCGGCGGCGAGACCGCGGATGAGCTGCGAAACCCGCTCGACTATCTCTTCGGGAGGCGCGCCGGCATGGCGGCACGGTGCAGCGGCTTCCATGGTCATAGCAATCAGCCTCGGCGTGTCATGGCGGGGGCAGCGGAAATGACGGCGTCTAACGCATCCACAGCAGCAACATACCCCCACCGGGCATCTGTGCGCATCGGACAACGCACATATGGCGCAGCCGGCCCAAGCCCGGATTCGTCACTGCATGGCGCTGCGGAGTTCCCGTACCTGCTCGGCGATGGCGTGAGCAGCGGCGGGGAGGTCTTCGTGCTCCCAGACGACTGCGAGCGTCCACCCCGCCTCCTCCAAGAGACGAGCCGTGTCTGCGTCCCGGTCGATATTGCGTTGGACCTTCTGAGCCCAGTAACCGCCGTTGGCGGCAGGGGCACGGTAGTGCTGGGGACACCCGTGCCAAAAGCAGCCGCGCACCTCGACGGCCAGCTTCGCGCTGGGAAACGCGATGTCGACAGTTCTCCTCACGCCCGGCAAAGGGCGGGCGCACACGCGGTAGCGCAAGCCCATCGCGTGGAGCGCCCGCCTGAGCTGCAATTCGGGTTTGGTGTCACGGCTGCGGTTGGCCTGCATCGACCTGCGTGTCGCGCTGCTGGTCGCCCAAGACGGGTCCGCCATGCTCCGCAGCCTAGTCCTGACTGCCGAAGTCCAGTTCGAGGCTGTCCCCTTCCGGCTGGTCGACATCCGCCGCACTCTGGGGCTTGTGGACGTCACCCACCAGGAGACGCAGGTTGATCGCCTCGGCCCCCGGCGCCTTGGCTCCGCGTGTTTCGGCGAGCCTGCTTGCGGCGAGGTGCGCGAGGCGAGCGGCCTGAACCACCAGCACTCGACGAAGGCCGTCCGACACTTCCCCTCGTTCGTGCGCCACGGCCGCCAGGCGAGAGATCGTTTCCGCCCTTCGGGCGATGCGAATGTCGGGATGCCCGCGCTCTCGCTTGGTTTCGTCGCTGATGAGCGAGAATCGCTTTGACGTCGGCATCTCGGCGAGGGAACCGGTGACGGGCGGGATCTTCTCGTTGAGGATCGCTTTGAATCGACTCCGATCCACCGCCCGCATGTACGCGGTGTGCTCGACCTCGTTCAGCCGCTTCCGTGCTGCCGGATCCTTGGTCGATGTGCCTTCGAACTCCCAGAGCGGCCACAGTTCCATCTCGGCGACTTCGAACACGTCCAGGATTCGCATCGCCACCGCATCCGTGCGCTGGTTGCTCAGGTGCCTGCGGACACGCGCCCTGAGTCGTTCGTTGGTCTGGCCGACGTAAATGGGCTCGCCGTCGTAGTCGTAGAAGGCATAGCAGCCCCACTGGGCGTCCGCCCAGACCCTGCCCTGGTCGTCCTTCGTCGTCAACGCCTTTTCGAGGAGGTCGAGGAACTGGCGCACCGACTCGGCGGGGAGGTCCTTCTTGTGTGGTTTGTGCGGCACCCTGTCAGGTTTACACGGTGACCAGTTCGTTGTCGCGGTTTCGCAACTTCCCCGTGACGAGTGGCATCAGGTAGTGCTTCGCCAACCACGCGACGGCAGGGACGCAGACGGCGTCCCCGAAGCCGAACACGACACGACTGTCGCGTTGACCCTCGATGGCGTAGTCGTCCGCGCCCATGAGCCGGGCGTACTCCAAGGGGGTCATCCACCGGACCCGAAGTTCATTGCGGCCCACCTCGACGACTGCCTGCTTGGACGAGCCGCCGCGGGCGGTGCGCAGGCAGCCGGCGATGTCATCCGAGCGGATCTCCCATTGGGGCTTGCCCTGCCTGGTGCGTCGGTACGCCGTTCGATGCGTGAGTTGCCCGGCGTTCCTCAACACCTCGAGCCGGCCGGCTTGCACCGGCGACAGCTCGCGTTCAAATGCGGCGACTCGTGTTTCGTCCCACCAGCGTCCGTCGTCCTCGGACATCAGTTCGACCGCGGAGGAGAACGAGATGTCGGGCGACGGCGTGATCTCCGGGAGCAGGAAGCGGTGGGTCGTCAGCGAGTCGTCGTCGAACGATTGCCGCAACCAAGCCGGCCGCAGCAACGGGTTGGCGCCTGGTGTGTCCGTCGGCGGCTCGAGGGCCCCCACGACGAACAGACGCGGCCTCGACTGGGGCACGAACCAACGAGCGTCCAAGGTCAGCACGTCGACCGAGTAACCCAGGTCGTTGAGTTCCATGATGGCCGCTTTGAGATCGGCTCCTCCGTGGCTGGTGGCCAGGCCGACCACGTTCTCCAGGGTGACGACCTTCGGCCGCTCGTCCTTGGGCATCTCACCGAGGATCCTGGTGAACTGGTAGAAGGCCGCAGACCTCGCGCCGCTGAGGCCCAGGCGCGCCCCTGCGAGCGAGACATCCACGCACGGCGACGACGCCCAGGCGAGGTCGATGCCGTGCGGCAGATCTTCGGCATGCACTTCGCGCACGTCGCGGTCATCGAACTTGTGGGCGCCGTCCAAATCGCGGAAGTGCTCGACATACATCTGCTTCTTGGCCAGGTCGAGGTCGTTCGACCACGGGACGTGGAAGCCGGCCCGTTCCAGACCGAGGCGGGCCAATCCGATCCCTGCGAAGAACTCCGCCGCCGCGGGTCCGAGCGGGAGCGGCAGCGTCGGTTCGTTCGCTGCTGCTCGCTTCGACGCACCCCGCACGGCACGAAACCTACCTTCCCGACAATGCGATGTCCCCGGTGGGCCGGGATCGCACTTCTGTTCGATCATAGGTGTCGAGCCGATCATGCGCGATCGCGGTGACCGGGAGCACAATCGGAGGGTGACCGCTGTCGGGCCGGTGACCGGGCTCGTGGGGTTCGCGCATGCCTTGCGCGGAGCCGGGGTCGAGTGCGGGCCGGAGCGGGTGCAGGCGTTCCTGCGGGCCTTCGAGCACGTCGACGTGGCGCGGCGGGCCGACGTGTACTGGGCCGGGCGGGTGGCGTTGTGCGGGGAGCCCGACGACCTGACCCGGTACGACGCCGCGTTCGCCGCCTGGTTCGGCGGGGTCGAGGTCGTGGTCGGGAAGCGGCGGGGGAGTGCGCCGGGGCGGGCGGCGGCGTTGGGGGACGGTGCGGTGTCGCGGCGGGCGGGCGGACGGCTCGCGGTGGCGGCCAGTGACGTGGAAGTGTTGCGGCACAAGGACATCGCCGCGATGAGCGTGGCCGAGCGGGCGCAGTTGCGGGAGTTGTTGGCGACCTTGCGGCCGGTGCCGCCGACCAGGCGCGGGTTGCGCAAGGGACCGGCCAGGCGCGGCGAGGTGGACGCCCGGCGGACGGTCAAGGCGATGGTGGCGTCCGGGGAACCGGTCCGGCCCCTGCGCCGGCGGCGGAGGACGCGGGCGCGCAAGGTCGTCCTGCTGCTGGACGTGTCGGGGTCGATGAAGCCGTACGCGGACGCGTTGCTGCGGTTCGCGCACGTCGTGGCGCGGCGGATGCCGGTCGAGGTGTTCACCGTCGGCACGCGGCTGACCCGGATCACCCGGCAGTTGCGCCATCGGGATCCCGAACAGGCGTTGGCCGCCGCCGCGCGGGCCGTGCCCGACTACGAGGGCGGCACGCGGCTCGGGGAGACGGTCGGGGCGTTCCTGGACCGGTGGGGGCAGCGGGGTGCGGCGCGGCGGGCCGTGGTCGTCGTGTGCTCGGACGGGTGGGAGCGGGGCGACCCCGCGCTGCTGGGCGCGCAGATGGCCCGGCTGCGGCGCCTGGCGCACAAGGTGGTCTGGGTGAACCCGCACGTCGGCAAGGACGGGTACGCGCCGGTGCAGTCCGGGATCGTCGCCGCGCTGCCGCACCTCGACGAGTTGATCGCCGGGCATAGCCTGGACGCCCTGCGGCACCTGCTCAAGGAGGTAAGCGGTGCGTGATGTGCTCGTCGAACTCGGCCGTCGCGTGGCGGCGGGGGAGACGGTCGGAGTCGGCACGGTGGTCGCCACGTTCAGCTCGGCCCCCCGACCGCCCGGCGCGGCGATGCTGGTCGGGCCGGAGGGGGCGGTGGTCGGCAGCGTGTCGGGTGGGTGTGTCGAGGGTGCGGTGTACGAGTTGGCACAGGAGGTTGTGCGTTCGGGCACGCCTGTGTTGCAGCGGTACGGCGTGAGTGACGACGACGCGTTCGCGGTGGGTCTGACCTGCGGCGGGATCATCGACGTGTACGTGGAGGCGGTGTCGCGGGAGAGCTTTCCCGAGCTGCCGGACGTGGTGGAGACCGTGCGGGCGGAGCAGCCGGTGGCTGTTGCGACTGTTGTCGAGCACCCCGAGTGGGTTGGGCGGCGGTTGGTCGTGTGGCCGGATCGGGTGTCCGGTGACGTGCCGTCTGCGAGGGCTCGGGACGCCATTGCCGATGATGCGCGTGGCCTGCTCGCGACCGGGCGCAGTGCGACTTTGCACTACGGCCCGGATGGCCAGCGGCGGGGCGAGGGCATGGCGGTGTTCGTGAACTCCTTTGAGCCGCCGCCGCGGATGCTGGTGTTCGGCGCTATCGACTTTGCGGCGGCTGTGGCGAGGTTGGGGACCTTTTTGGGGTATCGGGTGACCGTGTGTGACGCGCGGCCGGTGTTCGCGACGAAGAGCCGGTTTCCTGAGGCTGATGAGGTGGTGGTGGATTGGCCTCATCGGTATCTCCAGGCTCAGGCTGAGGCGGGGCGGGTTGATGAGCGGACGGTGGTGACTGTTTTGACTCACGATCCGAAGTTCGACGTGCCGGTGCTGGAGGTCGCTTTGCGGTTGAAGCTCGGGTATGTCGGGGCTATGGGGTCGCGGCGCACGCATGACGATCGGATGCGGCGGTTGCGGGAAGCTGGGATGACGGAGAGCGAATTGGCGGAGTTGTCTTCGCCGATCGGGCTTGATCTGGGGGCTCGGACGCCGGAGGAGACTGCGGTGTCGATCGCGGCGGAGATCATCGCGTTGCGGTGGGGTGGGGGAGGGGAGCGGTTGACTCGGACGGATGGGGCTATTCACCGGGTTACGTGAAGCGGAGCGTTGGTTTTGAAGAGCTTGAAGAGCTTGAAGAGCTTAAAAGCGCCTCGCCGGCGGGCAGGCCGCCAAGGATGGACACAAAGCAAAAGAAAGGGCGGGGGCTTCTTGCTTGT
>NZ_JBBEGC010000062.1:0-44025 GCF_037401995.1 Saccharothrix sp. CCNWYY140 | reverse complement strand
GGCCGGACGGGGAAAGAAACCGAGGCCCTTCCCGTGGGCGCTAGCCGCTTCGGCTCGCGCCTTCGGCGCGTAGCACCCTTCGGGCTAAAGATCGGCGCGGCCAGTTCGGTAGGTGGTGCAGTGGGCTTGCGGCTGGCCGTTGAGCTTCTGGTCGGCGGTTGGGCTGGCGGTGCGATGTGTAGGGATCAGCGCAGAAGGCTCGACAACCGGTCCAAAGCCGTCGACCACGGCCGGGCCGGCAGTACAGGAACCCCATGCCGCTCAGCCTCCACCGCCAACCACTTCCCAAAATAAGCACTGTCCTGAGCACGCTTGCGCTGCGCCCCCGACGAAGGCTCCCGAATCAAATAATTCCGCTCCAACTGCACCGCATCCGACTCCGCCACAACCACCGACCGCACCCCCGGCCCCGCCCACTTCGCGCAGAACTCCGGCAGCAGGTAATCCCCCTCCAACACCAACGGCAGATCGGTCTCCAAATGGTTCTCGATCACAGCCGCCAACGCCGGTTCCAACGCCCGTGCCAGCGCCACTTGCGCGTCCAGCACCTCCTCGGCCGTCAGGCCCGCATCGGAGTGCGTGCGCCAGTAGTGCAAAGCAGGCTGCACATCAGCCGAAGTCACCGCCTGAGTCGCCACGACCAGGTCGTCGACCTCCACCAATGCCGCACCCCGCGTACGAGCAGTCGGGTACGACAACACGCTCTTGCCGCTTCCCGATGCCCCGCCGATCAACAACACCCGCCAGTCCACGAAGGACAGCGTTGCAACCGCTCCCACCGGAGGGCAACCCGATTGGCCGCGCCCTCAGCCAACGTTCAGCCGGGACATCCACACCGTCACCAACTCCGCCAGCGATCCCAGCGGCACCGGTCCCTCCGACAGGACCACCTCGTGGAAGTCGCGCGGGTCGAACCGCGGACCCAGCACCCGCTCCGCCGATGCCCGCAGCCGCTGGATCTCCAGCCGCCCCACCAGGTACGCCAGCGCCTGCCCTGGAGCGGACAAGTACCGGTCGACCTCCGCCTCGACAGCCGCGTGCCCCAAAGGTGTGTGGTCGCGGAGGAAGGCCACTGCACCGCGGCGGGTCCAGCCGTTGGCGTGTAGGCCGGTGTCGACCACCAATCTTGCGGCGCGTAGGCAGTCCAGGGCCAGCATTCCCAGGCGGGACAAGTCGTCCGAGTACAGGCCCATCTCGTCGGCCAGGCGTTCCGCGTACAGCGCCCAGCCGTCGGCGAATGCGTCGAATGACACCGTGCGTCGCAGTACGGGCAGGTCGGCGCGTTCCTGGCGTAGCGACACCTCCAAGTGGTGGCCGGGCACGCCTTCGTGGAAGGCGGTGACCTCGGCCTTGTAGCGCATCTGGTCGCCGGGGCGCTTGGTGTTGAGGTAGTACGTGCCTGGGCGCGAACCGTCCAGGGAACCCGTTCGGTAGGCAGGCGGCGTGGTGGGGGAGCCGGACTTCGGGTAGGCGGCGATCTCGCACGGTCGAGTGGGCACGCGGTGGAACCACTGCGGTGCGGCGACCTCCGCTCGGCGTACGGCCTCTCGGGCTGCTGCGAGCATCTCGGCGCCGTCGTGCCAGCGGAGGGCCGGGTCGTCGCGGAGGCGGGCGAAGACGTCGGGCAGGTGTCCGGTGCGGAAGACTCGCCAGCCCAGCTCGGTGAACTCCTCCGAGAGGCCCGCCAGGACATCGAGGCCCACCCGGTGCAGCCGTTGGGCCGACAAAGCAGTGGTGGTGTGGGCGCGGACGGCCGTCTCGTACGCCGCCTCGCCGCCGGGGAGTCGGCACGCGCCGGCGTGGTCGTCGTCGCGGCCGTGGGGGAGGACTTCGGTGAGCAGCATGTCCCGATAGGTCAGAATCGCAGTGGTCGCGATTTCCCTGCCCTGGCCTCGGCACAGGTCGTCGATGTTGGCGTGCTGGTTGTCCAAATGCTTGATCGCGGCCTTCACCAGTCGGGCCACCGGGGTGCGGCCGGCCGCTATTCCGGCACGGTGTCGTTCCGCGAGGGTGCGGAAGAATTCGGGCAATTGCCGGATGCGCCGCAGGTGCTCAGCGCGTCGGCGTCGGGTGTCGACCGGCAGGGTGGCCAGGGTGAGCAGCAGGTCGGGCACCGGGGTCGTCACGGCGTCGCTCACGGCGGACTCCACCCACCGGCACGCGATCCGGTCCCGCTCGGCCCCTACCTGCTGGAGAACCACGTCACGGGTGATCCGATCAGTGGTCGTCAACCCCCTCGGATCCACCGCGCGGGCCTTCCGCTCCAAGGCGGCCAGCGCCCGGTCGAACTCCGCGTCGGCGTTCTCGGAGAAGTCCGGCAGGCGGTCGCCGTCTCCGGGTGTCCCGCGCCGCGCGGCGGTGGTCGGACTGCGGTGCGCCAGGGTTTCGTGCAGTTCGTCGGCAATCGTCCGGACAACAGACATGACGCCTCCCCCAAGGCATTCGGTGTTGTGCTCGGATCGTCCCACGGATTCGCCGCGAAGTGGTGCGGTGAAGCGCAGGTGGACCCCGAAGAATTCGCACTTGTGACGATTGCTATGATTGACCTTGTTGTTCGGCATTTATCGCCGTCGGGGTGCAGCTGTGCCTTATGAGTACAGGATGCCGAGGAACTCCACCAGCAGTCGTTCCCGCAGCGCGGGCCGTGCGGCGGCCAGCAGGGTGTTGACGACGGCCATCCGGTCGGGCAGCACGCCCGCGCCGCCCAGTCCCGCCGCCGCGAGCAGCCCGGCGAACTCCTGCGGCGTCAACGCCTCCGGGTCCAGGGCCTGGACGAACGCCACCACCTCGGCCGGCACGTCGACCGGTCCCGCCGCGCGGGCCGCGTCCACCGATGCCCGCAGATCGGCCAAGAACGCCTCTTCCGCTCCCGCGTTGGCCGCCGTCACGGTCAGGTGCAGGTTCGCCGGCGACGACCGGTGCGCGAACTGCGGCTGCACGTACCAGTTCCGCGTCCGCATCTCGTCGGCCACCACGAACACGTCGACGTCGTCGGCGGTGAACGCCAGCAGCGTCGAGTCCGGCTCGCCGAGCACCCGCAGGCCTTCGATCGCCTCGATCCCGTCCCGGATCACGCGCGTGGCGGCCAGCGCGGTGTGCGCGAGCGAGCGGTAGCCGTCGTCGCCGATGTGCCGCAGCACGGCCCACGCGGCGGCGACCGGACCTCCCGAGCGGGTGGACTGGGTGGTGGAGTTGAGCATCGTGTAACCCGGCCAGGCGGCGCTGGCGAAGTACTGGGAGCGGCGCAGGTCGGCGTTGGCGTGCAGCAGCACGGAGGTGCCCTTGGGGGCGTAGGCGTATTTGTGCAGGTCCACCGAGATGCTCGTGACGCCCGGCACGGAGAAGTCGAACGGCGGCGCGTCCGGCGCGAACGGCAGGATCCAGCCGCCGATGCACGCGTCCACGTGGCAACGCACCCCGCGCTCGGCGGCAGCGGCGGCGATGGGCGCCACCGGGTCCACGACGCCGTGCGCGTAGGACGGGGCACTGGCCACGACCAGCACGGTGGTGTCGTCGATCGCGGCGGCCATCGCGGCCGGGTCGGCCCGGAACGTCTTCGGGTCCACCGGCACGGCCACCACGCGCACGCCGAAGTAGTGCGCGGCCTTGTGGAACGCGGCGTGCGCGGTCTCCGGCAGAACGATCGAAGGCGAAACGATCGTTTGCGATCCGATCGTTTGCGATCCGATCGTTCGCGAAGCGTCCCGGGCAGCGAGCACGGCCAGCAGGCACGACTCGGTGCCGCCGGAGGTCACCGTGCCGACCGTGTCCGACGAACCGCCCAGCAGCCGCGCGGCCGTGGCCACCACGTCGTTCTCCAGCCGCAGCAGGCTCGGGAACGCCGTGGGGTCCAGGCCGTTGACCGAGGACGCCAACGCGTGCGCCCGCGCCGCGAGGTCGTCCAGACCGGGCAAGGCGCTGTCGTAGACGTACGCCAGCGTCCGGCCGCCGTGTGTGGGCAGGTCACCGGCGCGCAGCGCGACCAACTCGGCGAGCACGTCCTCGGCGGGGGTCATGCGGTCTCCTCACGGGGCAGCAGCGGCAGGGCGAGCACGACCAGCAGCGCGGGCAGGGCGGTGAACCCGAGCAGGGCGGCGGTCACGGCGCTGTCGGGCTGCACGGCCGCGCCGGTGCCGGCCACGTACCCGCCCAGGCCCAGCACCAGCCCGTACACCCCGGGCCCCAGGGCCAGGCCGAGGGTCTCGCCGGCCGTCCACACGCCGGAGAACAGCCCGGCCCGGGTGCTCCCGGCCCGCCGCTCCGCCGCGGTGATCACGTCCGGCAGCATGGCCAGCGGGAACACCTGCATCCCCGCGTACCCGACGCCGATCACCGCCATCAGCGCGAGCACGGCGGCGACCGGCAGCGCCCGGGACGCGGTCAGCCCGACCACGGCGGCGGCGAACAGCAGCGACGCCACCACCAGCCCGAACCGCTTGCCGCGCCGCCGCCCGACCCGCTGCCACAACGGCATGACGACCAGCGCCGGACCCACGAAGCAGACGAACAGCAACGTCTGCAACGACTGGTCGCCCAGCACCAGCCGGGCGAAGTAGTCCACGCCCGCCAACATCGTGCCCAGCCCGACCGCCTGCACCACGAACACGGCCAGCAGCAGCCGGAACGGCCGCGACTCCCGCACCGCCCCGACCAGTTCGCGCAGGCCGGCGGCGGTGGGCACGTGCCGCGCCACGTCCCGCGTGCCCAGGAAGGTCGCCAGCGTCCCGGCCAGGATCAGCACCCCGACCGCCACGCCCATCAGCCCGTACCCGGCCGCGTCCCGCACGGCCGGCGCGCCCGCCCCGCTGACAAGGATCGCCAGCGCCAGCACGGTGATCCGCCACGCCATCAGCCGGGTCCGCTCGTCGTAGTCCCCGGTGATCTCCGCCGCCATCGCCACGTACGGGACCTGGAAGAACGCGTACGCGGTCGCGCACAGCAGGAACACCGCGGCCACGTACACCGCGCCCGCCGCACCCGTGAACGGCCCGGCGAACAGCGCCGCGAACAACACCGCCACCGCGATGCCCCCGCGCAGCAGGAACGGCCGCCGCACGCCCGCCCGGTCGCTGATCCGGCCCGCGACCGGGTTGAACAGCACGTCCCAGGCCTTGGGCGCGAGCACCAGCAGCCCGGCGACGGCGGCGGGCACGGCGAGCCGGTCGGTCAGGTAGGGCAGCAGGAGCAGTCCCGGCACGGTGCCGAACGCGCCGGTCACGAACGAGCCCAGCGCGTACCCGGCGCGGACCCCGGTGGTGAGCTGGGTCATAGGCGGAAGATCTTCGCATTTTTCGACGTGATCGCCCACACCCCGCGTGTGAACCGCCCGCCGCGTGGGTACGTGTCCTCGGAACCTGTGATGGGAGTACGACGATGGGCAAGCACCGACTGGGCACCGCCGACGGGCAGTGGGGTGGACCGGAACTCGTGGACGACGCCGAAGCCGCCGCCGCGCAGACCGCGCCGATGCCGGCGGTCGAGGAGCAGCAGTCACCCTCCGGAGCCCCCGACACGGAGTAACAACTTCACCCGAACGAACGAGAGTGTGCCCGGCGCGACCGGGTACACCCCGTTCGACGTGCCCGAAAACCACCGAAGGGTGACGGTCGTGGAGTGGCTGACGGTCCACCGGGGTCGTCCGGACCCGGGGCCGCTGCGCGACATGGACCGGTGGTGGAACCTCATCGGCCGCACCCTCGGCCGCGACTGGGACGTCACCACCGACGACGCCGACCCGCACTCGGTCGACGTCGTGGTCACCCGCGACGCCTACCTCATCGCGACCGTCGTGCCCAGCCGGGACGTGCGCGTCGAGGTGCACGACCACGACGTGCGACCGGACGGCGTGCCGGTCCTGCGCTCCCGCGTCGGCATCACCGCCCGCCCGTCCTCCGGCCGCTACTACTTCTGCGCCACCATCCCCGCCGAGGTCGACGTGGACCGCATCGAAGCGTGGCTGCTGGACGGCGTCCTGGTCGTGCGCGCCCCACTCACCTGGGCGGGCCGAGCGACCGCGTGACCTCCCACTGCGCTTGACACTCGAACATCTGACGTGTTCGATCGAACAGATCAAGTGATTGGAGTTGGGGGATGCGCGCAGGGATCACGATCCTGCCGGAGTACCGCTGGACCGAAGCCCGCCCCAGGTGGCAGGCCGCCGAACGCTACGGCTTCGCCACCGCGTGGACCTTCGACCACCTCGGGTGGGGCAGCCTGGTCGACGGCCCGTGGTTCGGCGCCGTGCCCACGTTGGCGCTGGCGGCGGAAGCGACCTCGCAGATCGAGCTGGGCACCTTGGTGGCGTCCCCGAACTTCCGCCACCCACTCCCGTTCGCCCGCGAGGTGACCGCCTTGGACGACGTGTCCGACGGCCGTTTCACCCTCGGCATAGGCGCGGGCGGCCAGGGCGGCTACGACACCACGGTCTTCGGCGGAACCAACCTCGTGCGCAGCCCGTCGACGAGGTTCGCGGAGTTCGTAGAGCTGCTGGACCTGCTGCTGACCCAGGACGACGTGACGTGGTCGGGGGAGTACTACCGCGCCGTGGGCGCACGCACCCTGCCGGGCTGTGTGCAACGCCCCCGCGTCCCGTTCGTGATCGCCGCCAACGGCCCCAAGGCTCTCGCTCTGGCTGCCCGTTTCGGCCAAGGCTGGGTCACCACGGGAACCCAACACGACACGCTGGACAACTGGTGGGGATCGGTGGCGGACCTGTCGGCCCGCTTCGACGAGGCCACGGCAGGACGCCCAGGCCTGCGAAGGGTCCTGCAAAGCGACGCCGCCCCGGTGTACTCGCTGTCCAGCATCGAGTGCTACCGCGACTTCCTGGGCCGAGCCGCCGACCTGGGCTTCACGGACGTCGCCGCCCCGTGGCCCCGCGAGTCGGGCGTCTTCGCCGGCGACGAGTCGATCCTGGAAACCGTAGCCGCGGACGTCCTGCCAGCCCTCTGACACTAGATGTTGAGCGCCTTGACCAGGGCAGCGTGGACCCTGTCGGTGTCCTCCGGTGTCGTGCGCCAGTTGCTGAACGCTGCCCGTAGCGCCGGCTGTCCCTTGTAGACAGTCGGCGTCAGGAAAGCTTCACCGGACGCCGTCACCGCGTCGAGCACGTCAGGGATCCGCGCGGGATCGTCCAAGGTGAAGCACACAACGTTGAGCCGCACCGGTGCCACCAGCCTGACGCCATCGGTCACATCGATGTGCGCACCAAAACGCCTAGCCTCCGCCACACACCGCTCCACGATGTCCCGGTGCCCCTCCCTCCCGTAAGCCGCAAGCGCGAACCACGCCGCCAACGCCCGCAGTCGCCGTGAGTTCTGCGGGGTCAGGTGGACGAAGTCCGGGTTGTCGGTGGGCAGGCCGAGGTAGGCGGCGGCGTTCTGGAACACGCTCACCTGGAGGTCGCGGCGGCGGGTGAACTGGACGGCCGAGTCGTAGGGCACGTTGAGCCACTTGTGCAGGTCCACGCACACCGAGTCGGCCTCCGCCAACCCTTCCACCAGGTGCGCGTGCTCGTCGCTGACCGCCGCGAAACCGCCGAACGCGGCGTCCACGTGCAGCCAGAACGGGTAGCGCTCCCGCAACGCCACCAACGCCCGCAGGTCGTCGAAGTCGACGGTGTTCACCGTTCCGGCATTGGCGACCACGATCACCGGCCCGCTCGCCCCGGCCAACGCCTCCTCCAACGCCGCCGGGTCCACCGCCTCCCGCCCGTCCAGCGTCGGCACCAGCCGCAGGCAGTCCCGCCCCAGCCCGAGCATCGACAGCGCCTTGTACACACTGGAATGCGGCGCACCCGACAACACGGTCATCTCACCCAGCGCCCCCACGCCCGCCGACGCGACCGAAATCCCGCGCTGCTCACCGAGCCACTCCCGCGCGATCGCGAGACCGACGAAGTTCGACATCGTGGCGCCGCTGACGAAAGCGCCGGTGTGACCGTCCACTCCGAACAGCTCGGCGAGCCACCGCACGGTCTCCCGCTCCAGCTCGGTCGCCGCCTCCGCCCCGCTGCGCGACGAGGGGTTCTGGTCGAACGCGCTGGTCAGCCAATCACCCGCGACCGAGGCGGGCGTCGCGCCACCGGTGACGAAACCCAGGTAGCGCGGTCCGGCGGACGCGGCGAAACCCGCCGCCCACCGACGGTCGAACTCGGCCAGCGCCCCCGCGAACCCGTCGCCACGACCGGGCAGCTCGCGAGGATCAGCCGTCACCGCCGGGCTCACGGGGCGTTCGTCCAAACCCGCCAAGACTTCGGTGGCGTAACGCCGGGTGGCGTCGAGCACGTCCGGGAAAGCGGCGAGATCGGCGGCGAGCACAGGGTCCACGGGGCAACTCCACTTCACAACCAGGGGATGCCCGACCCTGACACGCCCCGCGACCCGCTGTCGCGGGCCACTTCCGCGAAACTGGCCTTCAGCCCGCCGCCTCCCCGGAACGTCAGCCCGTCGCCTCCACCGGATCCCGCCGCACGAGCCCCCGCACCTGCCGACTGCCCAACGCGGCGCACGTGACCAGGGCCAGCACCACCGCCCCGGCCAGCAACGCGGTCTCGGTGCCGAACCGCGTCCCGAGCGGCCCGGCGAGGACCTCGCCCACGGGCAGGGCGATGAACGACCCGAGCATGTCGTAGGAGTAGACGCGGGCCAGCTTGTCCGGCGGGATGTTCTCCTGCAACGACACGTCCCACGCCACCACGAACACCTCGCCCGACACGCCCACCACGAACATGGCCAGCAGCAACGGCACCACCTGCGGCGCCTTGGCCAGCGTGATCAGCGGGACCACCTCCAGCAGCACCACCGCGACCCCGGCCAGCAGTGCCCGCCGAGGCCGCCAGTGCGCCATGAGCACCCCGCCGACCAACGCGCCCGCGGTCTGGGCGGCGATGACGAAACCCCATGCCATCCGGCCGATGGAGTGGTCGGCCACGGCCGGCCCGAGGACGAACAGCCCGCCCGCCAGCACCGCGTTGACCACCATGAACTGGAGCACCACCACCCACACCCAGGTGTGCTCGGTGAACTCCCGCCACCCGTCGGCCAGTTCGCCGAACACCGACCCGGTCGCGCCGCGCGGCTTGCCGGTGATCCGCACCGCCCGGTAGGCCAGGGCCGCCGCCAGGAACACCGCCGCGTTGCCCGCGATCGCCCACCCCGGCCCGAACGCCCCCACCATGACCCCGCCCACGGCGGCACCGGTGAACCGGCCGCTGTTGACGAACATCCGGGCCACCGCGTTGGCCTGCGTCAACATCCCGGCGGGCACCGTCTGCGGCGTCAGCGCGGCGGCTGCCGGCAACGACATCGCCGACGTGACGCCGTTGGCCACGCTCAACACCACCAGCAGCGGCAACGTCGCGAAACCGCCCAACACGCTCACCGCGATCGCCGCCTGCGTCAGCGCCGCCAGCGCCGCTGTGCCCTGGAGGATCACCGAGCGCGGCAGCCGGTCGGCGAGCATCCCGCCGAACAGCACCAGCAGCACCACGGCCACCGACCGCGCGCCCACCACCACACCCAGGTGCACCAGGTTGCCCGTCACGTCCAATACGGCGAACGACAGCGCCACCGGCGCGATCGCGTTCGCCAACTCCGCACTTCCCCGCCCCACCACCAACTGCCGGAACACCGGCTCCCGCAACGGTGTGAGCAACCCCCCGTCCCGCACGGCCGTTCCCCCTCCCCGCCGAAGATCCCGCCATTGTCCCGGTGGGGGACGTGAAAACCGGTCACTTTCGGTGAACGAGACGGTTTTCTCGGACATGCGGACGGCTGCCGTGGCGACGGATGGAGGAGGCGCCCCCGTTTCGCCGGTGCTGTTCCGGGTCGATCTCCGCGAGGAGGGGGCCGTCCGGGTGATTTCCCCTTCCCGCGTATCCGCTGTCCCGCGGTGCCCTCCTTGTCCCCGGGAGGTGCCATGACCCAGGGTTTCGCGGACGTGCTGAGAACCGGCGGGCCGCGCGTGGTGCGCGTCGTGGGCGCCGGTCGGGCGCGGTGGCTGGACGAGGTGGCCCGTACCGCGTGCCGGGGCGGGATGGTCGTCGTCCACGTGCGCGCGGCGGAGGCCACGCGGTTGGTCCCGTTCGGGGCGTTGCGGGACGCTCTGCGCGGGATCGACGCCGTCAGCCCGCAGAACGCGTTGCTGCTGCTCGGCGCTGTCCTGCACGCCTCCCTGGACCGCGCCGCGTGCGTGTTCAACGCCGTGGAACGCCACCGCGTCCACCGCACCGCCGCCGACCTGGTGGAGTCCATCGCCCGGCCCTCGGGGCTGCTGCTCGCGGTCGACGAGGCCCACCACGCCGACCCGGCGACCCTGGAACTGCTGGACCACCTGTTCCGCCACCCGCCGACCGCCCACGTGGTGGTCGCGGTGACCGACGACCACAAGCTGCGGCTACCCGCCGACACCCACCTGGTAGAGGCACCCACGCCGGGCGAGATCAAGGCCTCCGGGCCGCGCGGGCACAACGGCGAGGCCCCAGGGCCGCGCGAGCGCAACCACCACACCCCGCCGACCACGTTCGACGAACTGGTGGCAGCGGCCGAGGCGTCCGCGCGGATCGCGCCCGCCGTCGCCGCCCACCACCTCGACACCGCGCTGCGCCTGGTGCCCCGCGACGCCGTCCCCACCCGGCAACGGCTGCTGCGCGGCCTGGTCGCCGCCACCCACGCCGCCGGCCGCACCCACGAACACCGCCGGGCCGTGCGCGACCTGCTCGCCCTGTGCCCGCCGGACCGCGCCGAGATCGCACTGCGCTGCGCCCTCGCCGACCGCGCCCAAGGCCGCCACGCCGACGCCAACGCCCTACTCGACCGCGAACACCGCGAGCCCCACCACCGCGAACCCCAGCACCGCGACCTCCGCCAACCCCGCGACCTCCGCGAGCACCGCGAAGCCCGCGATCGCGGCGACCTCGCCGACCACCGCGACCTCGCCGACCACCGCCAACCCCGCGAGCGCCCAGAACACCGCCCACACCGCGACCTCGCCGACCGGCGCGGCCGGCTGCTGCTGGAGATCGCGCTCGCCGCCGACCCCGCCGCCGGCCGCACCCGCGCCGACCTCGTCGTGCGCGCCGCCCGCCGGCTGGCCGACCCGGCCCTGCTGGTGACGGCGCTGGCCGTCCGACTGGGCAAACCCGTCGACCGCCGTACCCCGCACCTCCTGGACGAGGCCGTGGCACTGGCCGACACCACCGACTGCGCCCCGGAGGCCCTGCTGTGGCTGGGCCGCGCCGAGACCGCCCTCGAACGCCCCGCCGACGCCCTCCGCCACCTCGACCGAGCCGCCCGCCTGGCCCGTGACACCGACCGCGGCGACGTCCTGGGCGAGGTCTCCCAGGCCCGCGGCGAAGCCCTGGAACACCTGGGCCGCCTGGCCGACGCCGCCGAGTGCTACCGCGACGCCGCCGAGACCCACCGGACCACCGGGGCGTCCGACGCCCTGGCGCTGGCAGGCCTGGCACGGGTCGCGGTGTGGCGGGGCGAGGTCGCCGAGGGGTTGCGGCTGGCTGAGCAGGCGGTCGCGGCGAGCCCGGGGTTCCCGGCCCACCACGCGCTGGGCCTGGCCGCCCTGCACTCCAACGACCCCGGTCGGTGCGTCGAGCACCTCCTGGGCGCGGGCGGCAGCCTGGACCTCCCGCTGGTCGACCCACTGGCCACCGTCGAGTGGTGCGCGCTGCTGGCCCTGGCCGACAGCGCCCGCAACCGCCCCGCCGACGCGCTGCGCTGGGCCGAGTACGCCCGCAGCCTGGTGGCGGAGTTCCCCGGCCGCCTGCGCCACGGGTTCGCCCGCCTCGCGCAGGCCGCCGCGCTGCGCCACACCGACCCGGCCGAGGCCGCGACCACCGCCGCCCAGGCCGCCGACCTGCTGGAGAAGGCCCGGCACCCGGTGCAGGCCGGCCGGGCGCGGGTCGTGGCCGCCGCCCTGTTCCGCCAGGCCGACCGCGCCGACCGGGAACGCCGTGAGCTGGACCAGGCCCGTGCCCTGCTGGACGGGTGCGAGCCGGGCCTGTTCGACCGCGTGGGCACCAGTTGGGCGGGCGCGGTCCCCGACCACGGCCTCACCGAGCGCGAGCACAAGGTCCTGACGGTGCTGGCCCAGGGCCTGACCGCGGAGGCCATCGCCCGCCGCATGGACATCTCACCGCGGACCGTCCACCGCCACCTCCAGAACGTCTACCGCAAGCTGGGCACGACCGACCGCCTGTCCACGGTGCTGCGCGCGCAGTCGATGGGCCTGCTGGTCGAGGCGTGCTGACCCCAGGGCCTTTCGGCCCATCCGACTGAGCTGGACGCAGGAGCACACTGGCCGCCATGAGCGCATCTCCCGGACGTCTCCTGACCGTGGCCGCGCTGCTCGTGGCCCTCACCCCGGCGGTGGCGACCGCCGCGCAAGAGGAGGAGGTCATCGTGCTGCCCGGCGCCACCTCGGCGGAGGGCATCACCACCGGCCGCGGGACGAGCTTCTACGCGGGCGACCTGTTCGCCGGCGACATCTACCGCGGCGACCTCAGGGCGGGCACGGCCGAGCTGTTCATCGACGTGCCGAACGGCTCCCGCATGGCCGTCGGCATGACCGTGGACGAGGCCCACAACCTGCTGTTCGTGGCGGGCGGCTTCGCGGGCACCGCGTACGTCTACGACCTGGACACCGGGGACACCGTGGCCACCTACCAGCTGGGCGCACCGGGTGCGAGCTTGATCAACGACGTCACGCTGACCAACAAGGGCGCCTGGTTCACCGACACGGCCAACCCGGTGCTCTACTTCGTGCCGGTCAGCCCGCTGGGCGAGCTCGGACCGCACGAGACCCTCACCCTGAGCGGCCCGGCGGCCGATACGAGCGGCCAGTTCGACAACAACGGCATCGCCGCGACCCCGGACGGCCGCACCCTGATCGTCGCCCACACCGACAACGGCGTGCTCAACACGGTCGACCCGACGACCGGCGAGAGCGCCACCATCGCCGGCGTGAGCGTCCCGACCGTGGACGGCATCCTGTGGGAGGCCGGCCGGCTGTGGGCGGTGCAGGGCTTCCTCAACACCGTCGTGGAGGTCCGGTTGAGCCCGGACCTGACCAGCGGCGAGGTCGTCAAGACCTACACCAGCCCGAACTTCCGGATCCCGGCCACGATCGCCAAGCACGGCAACCGCCTGGCCGTGGTCAACGCCAAGTTCGACACCGGCTTCCCGCCCACGGCGAGCCGGTACGAGGTGGTCGTGTTCGATCGCTGACCGCTCAGCGAGGCTCCAGCTCGTCGATCCCCGCGCGCAGGTCCGCCGCGCGGGGGTCGTCGAACGTCGTGAAGACGGCCAGCGCCTCACGCCAACACGCCACCGCGCGGGCGGTGTCGCCGCGGTGCCGCAGCGAGGTGCCGAGGATGGCGAGGATGACCGCGTGGTCCACCGGAGAGCTCGGCTGGGTCTCGCGGTCGAGGGCCTGTTCGCAGAGGACGATCGCCTCGGCGTGGTCGCCGGCGCGTTGTCGTGCCTCGGCCAACCGGGTCAGCGCGTAGTACTCGTGGTCCAGGTGGCCGGCCCGCCGGAGCAGGGCGAGGCTGTGTTCGATGTGCCGGCGAGCCGTGACGTGGTCGCCCAGCCCTCCGTGGGCGGCGCCGAGGTGGCACACGACCAGGAACTCCATGCGTCCGTCCTGCGCGCCGACGCTGAGCGGGTGGGCCGCCCGGAGGTGGTCCAGCGCCTCGGCGAACCGCTGCTGGTCGAGGCACACCCAGCCCAGGTGGTGCAGCACCTCCCCGACCAACTCCCGGTCGTCGAGCTCCCGGGCCGGCGCCAGGGCCGTCCGCAGGGCGTCGTCGGCCGCCTCCCAGTCACGACGCTTCCAGTGCAGCAGACCGAGGTTCTCCACCATGCGGCATTCGGAGGTCCGGTCGCCGAGCCGGCGGGCGGCGGCCAGCGCGGCGTGGCACGCCTCCAGCCCTTCGGCCCAGCGCGCCCGCAGGGCCATCAGCGCCACGGCCACGCGGCCCAGGGCGACGGTCGCCCGATCCGGACCGTGCTGCGCCGCCGCGCGCACGAAGGCGGGCACGTTGACCTCCTCGGCCCCGGCCCACGCCCAGGCCTCGCCGGCGTCGGCGAAGGTCAGCTCGGGCGCCACGCGGGTGCCGTCGTCGGTGTGGCCGTACCAGTCGGCGAGCATCGGGGCGATCGTCACCGCGGCGGTCACGGCGTGGTGGGCGTACCACTCGATCAACATCCGCCGGGCCTCGTCGCGCTCCCGCGGGGGTTCGTCGTGGGCGAGGCGGTCGGCGGCGTAGGCGCGCAGCAGGTCGTGCAGGCGGTAGCGGTCACGGGCGACCGGCTCGACCATGTGCGCCTCGGCCAGCGCGTCGAGCAGCCTGCGGGCCTCGGCGACCTCGACGCCGGCCACGGCCGCCGCGGCGGGCAGGCCGATCTCGGGACCGGGGTGCAGCCCGAGCCGGCGGAACATCCGCGCCTGGGCGTCGGTGAGCAGGTGGTAGGACCAGCCGAACACCGGCCACACGGCGGTGCCCTCGTCGGCCGGGATGCTCAGCGCGTCCCACCGCCCCAGGTCGCTGCGCAGCTCGGCGACCAGGTCGGCCAGCGTGAGGTGCGGGTGCGCCGCGACCCGACCGGCGGCGATCCGCAGCGCCAGCGGCAGCCGGGCGCACGTCCCGATCAGCTCGACCACCGCGTCGGGCTCGGCCTGCGCGCGCGGCCGGCCCATGATGGCGTGCACCAGCTCCAGCGCTTCCTCCGGCGTGAGCAGGTCCAGCGTCACCCGCGTCGCGCCCTCGCCGATGACCAGCCCGGTCAGGCTCGCCCGGCTGGTCACCACCACCAGGCAGCCCGGGTCGCCGGGCAGCAAGGGTCGCACCTGCGCGGCGGTCTGGGCGTTGTCCAGCACGACCAGCACCCGGCGGCCCGCCAGCACCGACCGGTAGTACCCCGAGCGCGCCTCCAACCCCGGCGGGACCTGGTCCGTCGGCACCCCCAGCGCGCCGAGGAACCCGGCCAGGACGTCCAGGGGGTCGGCGGGCGCGCCGGCGTCGTAGCCACGCAGGTTCACGTAGAGCGTGCCGCCGGGGAACCGGTGCTGGACGTTGTGCGCCCAGCGCACGGCCAACGCCGTCTTGCCGACCCCGGCCGTGCCGTCCAGCGCCGAGATCACCACCGCCCCGCGGTCCTCGTCCCCGGTCAACAGGGCGTCGAGCGCGGACAGGTGTTCGGCGCGCCCGGTGAAGTCCCGCACCGCCAGCGGCAGTTGACGCGGCACCGGCACCCGTTCCGGCTGCCACGGGGTCATCGTGACGTGGCCGATGGACCCCGCCTGCACGACCGGGCCCACGACCCCGCCGTCGGCGACGTTGCGCACGCCCGGCCGATCGTCCACGGAACCGATTCTGTCGCCCCCGACGACCACCGCCGGGCCGGCGCGGCCAACACCACACGCACGGACCAACACCGCACCCCTACGGCAGCAGGCCCTGGTCCATCGCCGCCAGGACGGCCGCGGTGCGGTCCGAGACGTCCAGCTTCTTGAAGGTCCGCAGCAGGTGGGTCTTCACCGTCGCCTCGGTGATGAACAGTTCGCGGCCGATCTCCGCGTTGCTCAAGCCACGTCCCACCAGGGTGAGGACTTCGCGTTCCCGAATGGACAACGGCTGCGCCCGAGGGGCGTGGAAGAGGCGTCGGGCGACCGAGGGCGACAACACCGTCTCCCCGCGCGCCGCCGCGTCGAGCGCCGCCACGAGTTCGGCCCGCGAGGTGCCTTTGAGCAGGTAACCGGCCGCACCCGCCTCCACGGCGCGCAGGATGTCCGCGTCGGTCTCGTAGGTGGTGAGCACGACTACCCGGCACCCCGGCACGTCGGCCGTGATCCGCTTGGTCGCCTCGACGCCGTCCATGCCGGGCATGCGCAGGTCCATCAACACGACGTCCGGCCGCAGCCGTTGCGCTTGGGCGACGGCCTCCTCTCCCGACGCGGCCTGCCCGACCACCTCGACGTCCGCCGCCTCCAGCATCGCCGACAGTCCCTCGCGGACGACCGGGTGGTCGTCGGCCAGCAGCACCCTCGTGGTCATCGCGGGCCTCCGGCCGGGAGGTTCGCGGTGATCATCGCGCCCTCGCCCGGGGCACTGGTGACGGTGAGGACGCCGCCGACCTCCTCGACCCGGGCACGCATCCCCGCCAGCCCGAACCCCGCGGTCGGTCGAGCCGGGTCGAAGCCGTGGCCGTCGTCCACGACCGCCAGTTCGACGTCCGTGTCACCGAAGACCAGGGCGACCTCGACGCGGGTGGCCTCGGCGTGCTTTCGGGCGTTGGACATGGCTTCCTGGGCCACTCGCAGCAGCACGACCTGCGTCGCCATCGGCAACGGCACCTCCGCGCCCTCCACGTCACACACCGCCGGCACGCCGCAGGCTGCGGTGAGGCGGCGCACGGCGTCGGCGAGGGAACCGCCGTGCAGGGCGGGCGGAGTGAGCGCCGCGACGAAGTGACGTGCCTCGGCCAAGCCGTCCTGCGCCGCCGTCCGGGCCAGTCCGAGCAGGCGCGACCGGTTCGTGCGCGGCTCCTCGGACTCGGCGGCGTCGATCAGGCTGATCACGCTGGTCAGGCTCTGGGCGAGGGTGTCGTGGATCTCGCGGGCCAGCCGCTCCCGCTCGGCGGCGACACCGGCCTCGCGGGACAGCCGGGCGGCCTCCTCGCGGTTGCGGCGCAGTTCGTCGATGAGTTCGGCGCGTTCGTGGTTCTGCCGCACCATCCGCGTGATCCACAGGCCCATCAACGTGGACACCGCGATGCCCAGCGCCGTGATCGGCAGGAGGTCCACCAGCTCGCGACCGACGCCGAACCGCCACCACACCGCCAGCGGCGGCATCAGGTTGCCCAGGGTCGCCAGCACCAGCGCGGGCGCGGGGGACAGGCTCATCAGCAGGATCGGCACGACGGCGAACAACGCGAACCCGCTGGCCGGCGCGAGCGGCACGGCCACCGCGAACAGTCCGAACAGGACACCGGCGAACACCCAGCTGCGCCGGCTCTGCACCGACAACAGCGGCCGACCGACCACGACGTACCACACAGCGGCGGCCGTGAGCGGCACCACGGCGCCCGTCCCGAGCACCAGCACGACCGTGACCAGGTACGACACCGCGAAGTAGAGGTCCCACAGGACCAGTCGGCGCTCGGGCGCTGCTCCCGTTTCGGACACCGCTCAGTCCTACCAGAGCGTGGTCGGGGTCCCTGTCCACCGGTCGACGGACAGCCGGGTCCACCGGCCGGTCGTCCCGGCGGGGTGGTGGGCGGACCTAGCGTCGAGTGCGTTCCGGAGAAAGGGGCAGTCCGGTGTGGACTTCGGCTGCAAGGTTTCCCGCGCCAAGGTTTCCCGCGCCACCACCGAGGCACCGGCTGGACCGCCGGGCGCTCGGCTGGTGGACGGCCGTGGCGCTGCTGTGGGCGTTGCCGCCGGTGGTGGTGTTCGGGGTGTTGGCCCTGGTGATCCCGCCGACGCGGTTCGTGTTCGTGCCGTTGGCGCTGGTGTCCGGTGTGGTCGGTGCGGTGTACGTGCTGGTCATGCCGCGTTGGCGTTACCGCGTGCACCGGTGGGAGGTGACCGAGGACGTCGTTTACGCGCGCAGCGGGTGGCTGTGGCAGAAGTGGCGGGTGACGCCGCTGTCGCGCGTGCAGACCGTGGACTCGCTGCGGGGGCCGGTGCAGCAGGCGTTCGGGCTGACCGGGGTCACGCTCACCACTGCTTCGACGGCTGGCGCGGTCAAGATCCCGGGCTTGGACCGAGTGTTGGCCGAACGGTTGGTGGAGGAGTTGGGGCGGGCCGTGCGGCGACACGGGGGTGACGCCACGTGACTGCTTGGGAGCGGGTGGACCCGAGGTTGGTGCTGGTCGGGGCGTCGTGGCCGGTCGGTCCGGTGGTGGGGGTGGTGGTGTTCGACGGGTGGTCGTTGCCGGCTGTGATCACCCTGTCGAGCTTGATCTTCACCGGATCGGTGGTGGGTGGCGTTTACGTGTTGCGCTGGGCGACCACTCGGTATCGCGTTACCGCGACCGCTTTCGAGGTGCGGTCCGGGTTGGTGTTCCGGCGTGCGCGGTCGGTGGCGCTCGACCGGGTGCGGGGCGTGGACGTGAGTGCGGAGCCCTTGCACCGGTTGTTCGGGCTGGCCACGGTCGTCGTGTCGACCGGGGAGGGTGGGCTGCGCTTGGACGGGGTGACCCGGGCGCGCGCCGAGCGCTTGCGCGACCGGCTCCGGCCGGCGGGTGGTGAGGTGCGGTTGGCAGCGTTCGACTGGGCTTGGCTGAGGTATGGGTCGTTGACGTTCTGGTCGGTCGGTGGGGTCGGGGTGGTGATGGGCGGGGCTTACCGCGTGCTCGACTCTTTCGGGGTGAAGCCTTACGAGCTGGGGTTCGTGCGGGAGGTGTACTTCTTCTTCGCGGGCCTGCCGGTGTGGGCGGCGGTCGGGGTGCTCGTGTCCGGTGTGGTGGTGTTGGGCGCGTGCGGGTCGACGGCGTGGTTCGTGGAGACCTGGTGGGACTTCCGGCTGTCCCGGTCGGGGGACACGTTCCAGGTGCGGCGGGGGTTGCTGACCACGCGGTCGATGACGGTGGACCGGGCGCGGGTGCGGGGCGTACAGGTGACCGAGCCGTTGCTGCTGCGACCGGTGCGAGCGGCCCGGACCAACGCCGTCGCCGTGGGGCTGGGCACGGCCGAGGACCGCTCCACAGCCCCAAAGTCGGCATTGCTCCCACCCGCACCGCTCGCCTTGGCATGGCACGTGGCCGAAGAGACGCTAGGCGCGCCGGTCTCTTCAGACGTTTCCACTCCGGTCCCCGTCGCCTCGGACGGTTGCACTCCAGCCCTGGTCGCTCTGCCTCTTGCTCTGCTTCGTCATCCCAGGGCGGCTTTGCGTCGGCGTCTCGGACGGGTGCCCCTGGTGGTGCTGCCACCCGTGGCGGTGGTCGGCGGTCTCGGCTGGTGGCTGTCGCCGTTCCTCGTGCACATCGCGTGGGTTGCGGGCTTGATGGGTCTGGTTGCCGGGGTGTGGCTGGCGTTCGACGCTTATCGGTCGTTGGGGCACGGGGTCGATGGGGAGTTCGTCGTCATGCGGTCCGGCACGTTCGCCAGGCGCACGGTGGTGTTGCGACGCGCGGGCGTGATCGGGTGGCAGGTGTCGCAGTCACCGTTCCAACGCCGTGCCGGCCTGGCTACGTTGATCCTCGCCACCGCTGCCGGGGTAAACGCTTACCGGGTCCACGACGTCCTCGTGGCGGACGCCGTGGACCTGGGGCGGTGGGCGGTGCGGGGCGTTCAGCTGTCCGGGTCGTTGTCCGGGTCGCTGTCCGGGTCGTCGACGTAGCCGGAGGTGGGCCGGTCGACACGTCCGCCGCCGTCCTCGTGGTCCTCGATGTGCAGCGCCTGCTCCTCGGGGCCGCCGGTGTAGGAGGTGCCCGCGTCCTGGGCGACCTCGTCGGGTTCGTCGTCCTCCGGCTCACCGCCGCCGCCGGGCGTGGTCACCTGGATGGCGTCGCGCACCGGTTCGTCGGTGGGGCCGGTGCGGCGCTCCACTTCTTCCTGCTGCTCGGAGCGGACTCGTTCATCACCCATGCTCCGGACTACCCGGCGGGCCGGTCGGCCTAACCAGCCGGGGTCCAGCCGAGGGCGGGGCCGAGGCGGGTGGCGAGGTCGGTGAGGATTTGCACGTAGTCCTCGTGCTCGAAGGTGAACGGCAGGGCGGCGGCCAGTTCGTCCACTTCGTGGAAGGCCGGGTGCGCGTTCAGCTGCTCGACGATCTGGTCGGCCGTGCCCACCAGGTCCGGGGCGAACATCACCCGAGCGGGTCCTTGCGGACGCTCGGTGCGCGGCAGGCGCTTCCGCACGTACTCCTCGTACTTCGCCTTCTGCGCGGGTGAGGCGCTGTCCGTCGGGATCATGACGACCCCGAGTGTCACCCGCGCTTTGTCCCCGTCCACATGCTGTTCCCGAAAGTTCCTGATGAGATCACGCTGGATCACCCCGAAGTCCTCGGACTCCTCGGCCCGCACCACGTTGTCGGTCAGGAAGTTCAACCCGTTCTCCCCAGCCCACCGAGCAGATCGCAAACTCCCCCCGCCATACCAGATGCGCTCCGCGAGGCCCGGAGACTGCGGCTGCACCCGATCGGAGTACACCTCAAACCCCTCTTGCGCCGCCTCGGTAACCGCTTCCCCCCGGACGTACCGCAGCAGACGTTCAACGCGGGCGTAACTGAAGTCTTCGTACTCCGCGGTAGTCGGGTAAAGCGCCTCCTTCACGTGCTCAAACCGCATCGGCGTGCCAACACTCACGCCGGGGTTGAGCCGTCCGCCGGAGAGGAGGTCGACGGTGGCGAGGTCTTCGGCAAGGCGAAGCGGGTTCTCCCAACCGAGGGGGATGACGGCGGTGCCAAGGCTGATGCGGTGGGTGCGCTGAGAGGCGGCGGCAAGGAGCGCGACGGGCGAGGAGATCCCGTACTGGAGGTGGCGATGACGAACCCAGGCAGTGTCAAAGCCAAGGGCCTCACCAAGCTGAATGACCTCCAACGTAGCCTCGTGCCCCGGCCGCGGATCGTCCCCATCAAACAACCCGATGGTCAAAAACCCCAACTTCCGCAACACCCTGACCACCGACACCTCCAAGATCGGATACCGTAAATCATGACACGCACCCCCACCCCGAAGCCCACATCCTGAAACCCCAGGGCCACCCACAACGGACCACCCGATCGTGTGACATGCAGGATCTGCAACTTTCCCCGCTCTCACGCGATCCCGTAAGTAGGAAGCGCGGGACAAGGGCACCCCTCCGGGCCAGGGCAAGCACCACCCCCGGCCGACACGCCCTCAACCGGCGAGCTCCCGACCGGCGAGCTCCCGACCGGCGAGCTCCCGACCGGCGAGCTCCCGACCGGCGAGCTCCCGACCGGCAAGGCCCCTTCACCACCACCCGCACCACCGTCGACGCCAACCCGCAACACCCGCCCGCGCCCACCCGCCGCACGGGTCGACTCCGCCAAGCTCAGGCAAGCCCACCCCGCCACCCCGCCAGAGCAGGTTCTGCCCAACTGCGCGCCCACCAGCCCAGGCCAGCCGCACTCAACCCGGGCCGGCTGGCGTCAGCCGCACCGGGCTCACGCCAGCGGTCCCAGTCGCCGCCGCTAACCTCGCCCTGCCCACGCTCAGCCTCCGGTACTAGCCCCGCCCGCGCCCAGCCCTGCCAGCCGCGCCCAGGCCGCGAAAACCTTGCCTGGCCGCGCCAACCGCCAGCCGCGTCAACCACCAGCCCCGCCAGGTCGCCGCAGCCCTGCCAGCTGCGCCAAGGCCGCGGAACTTCGCCAGGCTGCGCCAGCCGCCAGCCGCCAGCCGCGCGAACCGCCAGCCGCGCCAGGTCGCCGCAGCCCTGCCAGCCGCGCCCAGGCCGCGGAACTTCGCCAGGCTGCGCCAGCCGCCAGCCGCCAGCCGCCAGCCGCCAGCCGCCCGTCGCCAGCCGCCAGCCGCCCGTCGCCCGCCGCCTGCCGCGCGAACCGCCTGCCGCGCCAGGTCGCCTCAGCCCTGCCAGCTGCGCCGAGTCGGTGCCCAGGCGGCGCGAGCTTTGCTTGGCCGCGCTGGCCGTCAGCCCCGTCGGCCCGCCGGGCCGGCTTCAACCTGCCAGCTTGCGCCTGCTCGGCAGGGCCGCGTCCACCCTGCCAGTTGGCGCCGCGGCAGGGCGGTGTCGACCCCACCAGTTGGCGCTGGCTTCGCCCGGCCGCGCTGGCCTCGTCAGCCGCGCCTAGGTCGCGCCAGCCGGTGCCGGCTCCGCCAAGCCGCGCGGGGCTTTGCTAGGCCGCGCGGGCTTTGCTAGGCCGCAGCGCCGAACCATGCCAGCCCGCTCGACTCGCCAGTTTGCGCGACTCGCCAGCCGCCCGACTCGCCAGCCGCCCGACTCACCACCTGGGCCACTTGCCACGCTGGCCATCCCTGCCACCTCTGCGTTCACCGTGCCAAAGCGAAGCGGCCGGTTGTCGGGGTGAAGCGCGGAGGTGGAGCGGGGTGTGTGGGGCCGTCGGGGAGTGCGCCTGGTCGCGATTGGGGCCGAGAGCGCGGGGTGGGGAAGGGCTGGCTGAGGTGGCTCGGAGTGTGGAGGTGCTATGGGGAGTTGTGATCTCCCTGGGCCGCCCGGAGCGCAGTTAGGTTCGGGGTTCTGGCCGGCGGGGACATGAAGTGAGTCCCGCCGGGCTTTCCCTGCCTTGCAAGGAGATTCGCGATGTTCAGACTGCGTTCGTCCCCAACAGTGATAGCGGCAGTAGCAGCGACTGCCGCTGGGATGCTGCTATCCGCCGCCCCGGCCGAGGCCCAAAAGAGCGCTACCACACAAGACCCGATGGCAACCGCCCTGCAACGCGACCTGGGAGTGGCCGACCCCGCGGCATTGCTTGCCGCCGAACAGGCAGCCACCAAAGTCGATCGGTTCGTCCGCGCAACCCTGGGCGACACCTTCGGCGGAAGCTGGTTCGACCCCGCCACCAATCGCCTCGTAGTAGGGGTGACCGACGCGCGTGCGGCAACCAAAGCCCGAGCCGCTGGTGCGGATGTCCGGATCGTGAAGCGATCCGAACGGGAGCTGAAGGCAGCCAAGGCGAGGCTGGACCAGGTTGCCGGGCAGGCGCCCGAAGGGGTGCCCGGGTGGTACGTAGACGTGCTGAACAACCGCGTTGTGGTCAAGTACCTGCCCCATGCACGACAGCAAGTGGCGGAGTGGATCGCCACCAGCAGGGTGGAGTGGGGAGCGGTGGAAGTGGTTGAGTCGGGGGAGCGGGTGCGGCCCCTGATTGATGTTGTTGGGGGGAATCGGTATTGGACCAGCAAGTACGGGTGTTCGGTTGGGTTCTCGGTGGTGGGAGGGTTTATCACCGCTGGGCACTGCGGGGATGTGGGGGAGACGACCACCCAGCCGGGTGGGCGGTTTGAAGGGTCTAGTTTTCCGGTGGATGACATGGCCTTTGTGCGGACTGACGCTGGGAACATCCCGGTCGGCGCGGTGAACGATTACAACGGCGGGCGGGTGGCGGTGGCGGGGGCTGTGGAAGCGCCTGTGGGGGCCTCGATTTGTCGGTCTGGCGGTACCACCGGCTGGCACTGTGGCGGGATCCGTTCCCGCGACGCGACGGTCGACTACGGTCCCTCGATCGGCAAGGTCTACCAAGCGATCGAAACCACGGCCTGCGCCGAACCCGGTGACTCGGGAGGATCGGCGATCTCCGGCAACCAAGCCCAAGGCGTGACCTCCGGCGGCTCCGGGGACTGCAAGGGTGGCCCCGCCACGACCTACTTCCAGCCGGTGCCCGAAATCCTGCGCACGTACGGCGTCACGCTCGTCACCTCCGACGGTGGAACGCCGCCCGGTGGGTGCGGGACGGCGGCTACCGGGAACCTCAGCAGCACGGCCGTGGAACCGAAGTCGGGGTACTACGAAGCGGCGGCAGGAGCGCACAAAGGCTGCCTCACCGGACCGGCGAACACGGACTTCGACCTCTACCTCCAGAAGTGGAACGGCTCGTCGTGGCGCACGGTCGCATCGGGAACCGGGCCTACGTCCACCGAGAAGGTCAGCTACACCGGCACGACAGGCCGGTACCGGTGGCAACTGCGTGCCTACAGCGGCTCGGGCCAGTACACCCTGGAGTCCACGACACCGTAGCGACCCGACTCACTACGGGAGTACGGTCGCGGGGCCGCCGCATTTCCTACGTGGAGTGGGGGAGTGGCCCGTGGAGTTGGAAGTGCGGCATCTGCGTGCGCTGATCGCGATCGACGACACCGGCAGCCTCACCCGAGCGGCTCGACGGCTCGGGTTGTCCCAACCGGCGTTGTCCGGGCTGCTCAAGCGCATCGAGCACAGCCTGGGCGGCGCGCTGTTCTTCCGCACCGAGCACGGCTGCCTGCCCACACCGCTCGGCACGGACGTCCTGGCGCAAGCCCGGGTCGTGCTGGGTGGGATGAGTGCGATCGCGGACCGGGTCGCCGAGTGGTCGCGGCGGGGGGACCCGGCGGGTCCGTTGCGGCTTGGCGGGTACTGCGGGTTTCTGCACGTGGTGGTTGGTCGGTGGTTGCGGGAGCAGGCGTGGTGTGCGGATGTGCACCTCGTGGAGGACACCGACGACCGGATCAGCGTGGAGAAGGTCGCGATCGGCGAACTGGACCTGGCGCTGGTCTACCGCCCACCCCTGCCGGGCACGACGACCCCGCACAACGTGGCCAGCGTGCTCGTGCACCCGGCGGAGCCGGTCTTCGTGGCGATGGCACACGACCACCCGGTCGTGCGGCCGGGTCCGGTAGCGCTGGCCGACGTCCTGGACCACCCCTGGGTCGACGAACCACCCGGCACCACCCGCTGGTCGGCCTACCTGAACGGGACCTGCCAGGAACATGGCCTGGACCTGCGCCAACCCCACAGCACGACCTGCCTGGCCACCATGCTGGAACTGGTGCACGCCAAGCTCGCGGTCGGTCCGGCGTTGGCCACCAGCCGCGACCGCCCCGGCACCATCGCGGTCCGAGCGCTGGCGGACCTGCCGCTGTGGCAGGAACTCCGGCTGTTCTACCGCCCGGACACGGCCGTGGCGGCGCACGTCGAGGAGATCCACGCCCGGATCCTCTCGGCGTACGCCGCCCGTGTCGGGTGCAGCCCGGCGTTCGACGCGTGGTGGCACGACCAGGGACAGGAACTCCTGCCCGCGGTGTGACCACCCCAGGACTACTCGGTGCGCAGCGCGGTGGCGGTCCGGGTGCGCGCGGCCCAGCCCGCCGGGGGCAGCGCGCCCAGGACCGCGATCACCATGCCGCCGACCACCAACCCCGCCAGCAGGAGCGGTGAGTACACTGTGAAGGCCGCCGCCGGCAGGTTGGTGCCCGCACCCCGCCCCATCGCCGGGAGGATCCGGTCGTGCAGGGCCGTCCCCAGCGGCACCCCCAACGCCCCACCCGCCAAACCCACCACACCGACCGACGACACCACGACGGCGACGGTCTGGCGCGGGGTCATGCCCAGCGACTTCTGGATGCCCAGGTCCCGCACCCGGTCCCGGGTGTCGAGCAAGACCGTGTTCAGCACACCCAACGCCGACACCGTCACCAGCAACAAGGTCAACAACGCGGTCAAGCTGCCGATCACCAGAATCGTGTCGCTCAGCTGCCCCGAATCACTCGGGAAAGCGCTCACACCACCAGACCCCAGCGCCGAATTGACACCATCCACATAGGACTGGACATCCGTGCCAGGCTTCAAGGACACGAAGAACTTCTCCGCCCGCAACTCCGGAAACGTCCCGGCATCCAGGTACACAGCCAAACCGTCGTGCCGAGTGTCGAACAACTCGCCCACGATCCGCACAGACACCGATTTCCCCTTGTACTGCAACGAAACCGTGTCTCCGATCCCGCGACCAGTGGCAGTCAGGAACGCCGTCGGCACCACGGCCTCACCCGCCCCCGAGTACCAAGACCCGGCGATCATGGGGTGACCACCCCAACTCGCATCCCCGCTGTACGCGTACACCTGCGAGAAACCCGCCATGCCCGGCACGGTCATCTCCGCCCGAGCCAACCCGAAGTACCGATCGGTGCCCGCCTGCGCCGACAAGGCGGCGGCCACCACCCCAGGATCGGGCTCGACCCGGTCGGGCCGCATCGGCCCCTCCACCCCCACGGTGACATCGGACGTGTCGTAGTCCCGAGCCGACTGGATGACCCCCAGCGACACCCCCAACCCCACGGCGAACGTCACGGCGGCAGTGCCGAACACGACGGCCGCGGTCATCCCGAACGCCCGTGCGGGCCGAGCGAACGGTCGAGCCAGTCCCAACGCGAGTGGCAGCGGCAACCGAGCGAACCACCGCAACGCGAACCGCCCACGAGCCCCTCCCGTACGCCCCACCGCCAACGCGTCCACGGTCCGCAACCGCCCGGCCCGAAATGCGCTAACCCACGCCGTCACGGTCACCACGCCCAACACCCCAGCAACCACCACCACGTCGATCCACAACGGCACGGACAGGCTGGCGTCGTACACCTCCTCGGTCTGCCCCAGCACCGGTATCGCCAGCAGGTTCCCGGCGACCACGCCCAGCAGCACCCCAAAAGAAGCGGGCACCAGAGCCTGGCCCACGTACGTCCACACCACCTGCCGGGGCGTGCACCCCAACGCCTTCAGCACCCCGATCCGCCGCACGCCGGACGCGACCGCGCCGGCGACGACGTTGCCGACCACCAGCACCGACATCACCAACCCGAGCACGCCGAACGCCACCAGGAACGGCACGAACAGCGCGCTCTCCCGCACCGCCTCCTGCTTGGCCGTCAGCCACGACCGCGACCCCGCGACCGCGCCCTCGGGCACGGCGGCCGTCACGTCGGCCAGAGCGGCGTCCACCTCCAGCGGCGCCGCCAACCGGTACAGCATCTGGTACCCCTGCGGCGCGGTGAGCACAGACGGCGCCACCCAGGCCTCCGCGGTGCGCGTGACGGACCGGGCCACCCCGACGACCTTCACCACCGGATCACCCGGCAGATCGGTCAGCGTCACCTGCCGTCCAAAAATCCGGTCCATCGGGAACGACGTGGCCACCACGATCTCACCGGGACCGTCCGCCCACTCGCCCTCCACCAGCGTGAGCCGGTCGACGGACCCGCCCGGGTCGGCCCGCCCCACGACGGTGATCGGCGGCAGGTCGATCCTGTCCACCCGCACGGCCGTCGACGCGGTCGGGAACGGCCCGGCCGACGCCGAAGCCGTGCCCGCGGTGGCCCCAACCTCCTGGGCCGTGGCGGTGAACGACGCGGACAGGTGCGCCCCGGACTGCGCCGCGAACGCGTCCTCGAACGGCGTGGACGACACCACCAGCAGCGACCCGCCCAGCAGCGCCGCGGTGACCGCCAGCAACGCCGCCAACCCGATGACGGCCGACTGCATCCGCCGCCGGGTCACCCCGGAGCGGACCAGGCCGGGCAGCGCGCTCACCGCGACACCACCTCGTCCAGCGCGACCTGCCCGTCGACCAGGCGCACGGTCCGGCTGGTGCAGCGCCGCGCCAACTCCAGGTCGTGCGTCACCAGCACCACGGTCTGCCCGTCGGCGTTGAGCTCGGTGAGCAGGTCGGCCACGTCCGCGCCGGACGCGCTGTCGAGGGCGCCGGTCGGCTCGTCGGCCAGCAGCAGCGGCGGCCGGTTGACCAGCGCCCGCGCCACCGCGACCCGTTGCCGTTCCCCGCCGGACAGCCGACCGGGGTGGGCGGTGGCGTGCCGCGCGATCCCTAGGTACTCGAGCAGCTCACCGGCCCGTCGCCGGGCCGCCGCGCGCCCCGTGCCGGCCAGCCGGGCGGGCAGCACCACGTTCTCCAGCACGGTCAGGTCGTCGAGCAGGTTGAAGAACTGGAACACCAGGCCGACCTTCGCCCGCCGGTAGCGCGCGGCCCCCGCCTCGCCCAGCCCGTCGACCCGCGTGCCGGCCACCGTGACCGTGCCCAGGTCCGGCCGGTCCAGGCCCGCGACCAGGTTCAACAGGGTCGACTTCCCGCTGCCCGAAGGCCCGAGCACGGCCACAGCCTCGCCCTCCCGCACGGTCAGCGACACCTCCCGCAGCGCGGGCGGACCGTTCTCGTACTTGCGGGTCACGTCGTGCAGCTCGATCAGCGGCGTGGACATCCTCTTCCTTCCCTTGCGGTCGCCGGGACGCTAGGGCCGGGCGGGGAGCGGGCACGTCGGTCGCCGGAGCCATTTCCGCTACCGCGTCGGGAGGACTCGACGCCGTGTCATCCCCGCGGCGTAGTCGAGCGTCGTACGGCGGGGAGACCTCCGGAGGGGTGTCGTGGCGGGGCTCGTCGGTCAGAATGGGCCGATGATCGACCGACTGCGCGCGCGGGCGGCCCAGGTCACGCGCCCGCCGCGCGGCCCGGTCGCCGGCCGGCCGCGCCCACTGCCGGGCCGGGTCCTGGCGTGGGCGGAGGCGGACCCGGACGGAGGACAACGCGGTCCGGTCCGGCTGCGCGCCGGCGTGGCCGCGCTGGCCCGCGCGACGGGACCGCTGCCGCGTCCCGGCCGGCGCAGCCTGGTCTTCGACGTGCTGCTCGCCGTCGCGCTGTGCGTCGGCGCGCTGGACTTCGCCCTGAACATCACCGACTTCGACGCGCCGGTCGGCCTGTTCCCGCCCGACCCGATGGCCCCGCCGCCCCCGTTCTCCCCGTTCGCGGAACCCCGCTCGGCCTACGAGGGTTCCGAGTTCGGCGCGGTGGTGGTGGCGTTGGTCGCCTCGCTGGCGCTGGTGGCGCGCCGCCGCTACCCGCTGGCCGTGCTGTGGGTGGTGATGCTCGTGGGGCTGACCGTCCCCGACGCGCCCCGGCTGACCTTCTACGCGTGCGTCATCGCCGCCTACACCGCCGCCGCGTACAGCCCGTACCGGGTGGCGACCCTGGCGTCGCTGCCGCTGGCGGTGCTGGCCCTGTGGTTGCCCGAGCACCCGGTGCTGCCTACCGTGCCCAACGAGTACGTGCCGCTGCTGGTGGTCGTGCCGCTCGTGCTGGCGGCCAACGGGCTGCGCACGTGGAAGCTGCGCGCCGACGAGCGCCGCACCCGGCTGTCGGTCATGGAACGCGAGCAGCGGGACGCACTTCGCCGGGCCGTGGAGCAGGAACGCGCCCGCATCGCCCGCGAGCTGCACGACGTGGTCACGCACAACGTGAGCGTGATGGTCATCCAGACCGGCGCCGCCCGCAAGGTCATGGGCTCCGCGCCCGACCAGGCCCGGGACGCGCTGCTCGCGGTCGAGGCCGCGGGCCGCTCGGCGATGGCGGAGCTGCGGCACGTCATGGGCCTGCTCACCCCGGACGGCCCGGACGCCGACGACCTCGCGCCGCAGCCCGGCATCGACCGCCTGGACGACCTGGTGGGCCGGATGCGCGGCGCGGGCCTGCCGGTGGGCCTGACCGTCGCCGGTCCGCCGCGCCCGGTGCCCTCCGGGGTCGGGCTCGCCGCGTACCGGGTGGTGCAGGAAGCGCTGACCAACACCGTGAAGCACGCCTCCGGCGCGTCGGCGACCGTCACCGTCGAGTACACCCCCGACCACCTGTCGGTCGAGGTCGCCGACACCGGCGGGGTGGCGACCGGCGCCGCCGGCAGCGGGCGCGGCCTGATCGGGCTGCGCGAACGGCTGTCGGTCTACGGCGGCACCCTGCACACCGGTCCCCGCCCCACCGGCGGTTACCGGGTCAAGGCCCTGATCCCGCTGGAGGGGATGTGACACCGCGGGTCGTGGTCGCCGACGACCAGCTCCTCGTCCGCACCGGGTTCACCATGATCCTGTCCGCCGACGGCATCGACGTGGTGGCCGAGGCGTCCGACGGCGCGCAGGCCGTCGAGGCGGTCCGGCGCACCCGGCCGGACGTGGTGCTGATGGACATCCGCATGCCCGAGCTGGACGGCCTGGAGGCCACCCGACGCATCCTCACCGGTCGGCCCGACGAGCCGCGCGTGATCATGCTGACCACGTTCGACCTCGACCACTACGTGTACGCGGCGCTGGCCGCCGGGGCGAGCGGGTTCCTGCTCAAGGACGTCACGCCCGAGCACCTGGTGTCCGCCGTGCGCCTGGTGCGCACCGGGGACGCCCTGCTGGCCCCGACCATCACCCGGCGGCTGGTGGAGCGCTTCGCCCGCCGCGACACCGGCACTCCGACCGTGCACCAGGACCTGGCCGCGTTGACCCCGCGCGAGCTGGAGGTGCTGCGGCTGCTGGCGAGCGGGTTGAGCAACGCGGAGCTGGCGGGCCGGCTGCACCTGTCGGAGGCGACCGTGAAGACCCACATCGCGCGCATCCTGGCCAAGCTCGGCCTGCGGGACCGCGTGCAGGCCGTGATCGCCGCCTACGAGACCGGCCTGGTCGCGCCCGGCGGGTCGTGAAGCTCAGCGAGCGCCCGGCGAAGCCCAGCGAGCGTCTCCGTCACGCCCGGCGGGTCGTGAGCGCGGCCAGGACCTCGTCGTGCCCGTGCGGTCGGGGGACGAGGTCGCGCAACCCCAGCGCGGGCAGGTCGCCGACCAGCACCAACTGCTCGCCCGCCCGGGTCGACCGCAGCGCCGCGCCGGTGTGGCGGAGGTCCGCCCGGTCGCGCGTGAAGCCGTAGAGGACGACCTGCCGGTCGCCGCCCCGGAAGTCCTGCGCCCCGATGTTGCGCCGGAGCCGGTCGTGCGCACCGAGCAGCGCCACGAGCCGCGCGGTGACCTCCTCGGCCTGGGCGGCGTGCGGGACGACCACCGCCCAGTCGCGGCCGGCGGTCTCGTAGTGGGCCGCCAGCCGGGCCAGCAGGTTGGCCTCGACCGGGTTGTAGAAGCCCTGGCCGCGCTGCCGGGTGGGCCGTTCCCGGCGGCGGCGCGCGGGCAGGCCCGAGGTGTCCACGAAGGCCAGCGGACCGGCGAAGACGTCGTCCCGGTGCACGTGGCCGGTCGCCCCGCGCGGGCCGTGACCGCACAGCCGGGCGCAGAAGTCGGCGATCTCCACCGGCACCTCGCGCCGGCGCGTCAGCCGCACGACGTTCGCGGCCGGCAGCCGGGCGGCGAGTTCGGCGAGCACGCCCCGCTCCTCGCCCACCAGCACCACCCGCCGGAGGTCCGCCAGCCGCACCACCAGCTCCGGCCACCCCAGCCGGTCGACATCGTCCACAGTGGACACACCAGCCGCCAGCAACGCCTCGACCAGCCGGGTCTTCCCGCTGCCCGGACCGCCCAGCACGACCAGCAGGTCCGGCACGGCCAGCCCTCGGCGCAAAGCCTCCCGCTGGTCCGGGTCCAGCCCTTCGGCCGGCACGTCGTCGAGGGGCGTGAAGGGCGCAACCCGCCCCAGCGCCAACGACTCCACCAGCCGATGCCCGCGCAGATCACGCAGCGCGGCGCGGTGTCGATCGAAGGACTCGGCGACCGGCACCAGCACGCCGGTCGCCAAAGGCCCGACAAACCGGTCGAACCGGATGGTCACGGTCCGAGCGTCCACCCGCACCACCCGCCCGCGCACCCCACCGAGCTCCAGCAACGTGCCCACGGCAGGTAGATGAGGGCCGCTCACCACGAACTTCCCCGGCCCGGCGGCGCGGCACGGGTAGGGCGGCTCGGCCCGGGCGGCGGCCACCGCGGCACCCTCCTGCGCGTCGATCGCGCGGGAGACCTGGTCGACGAACGCATCGATCCCGTGCACACCACCACCGCCAATCGGCGACAGACAGTAGTGGTGCGGTCCGACCGCCGTCGCCCGGGGTTACCTTGGAGGCATGACCGCGCAGGTGGGACAGCGGTCGCGACTGACCGCGGTGGACAACCTGAAGGTGCTGCTCGTCGCCTGGGTGATCGGCGGGCACGCGCTGCTCGGGTACTCCGCCGTGGGCGGGTGGCCCTACGACGAGGTCAACGAGGTCACCTTCGCGCCCCGCGTGGAAGCCGTGCTGGCGGCGGTCCTCGGACCGTCGGGACTGTTCCTGATGGGCACGTTCTACCTGCTGTCCGGGCTGTTCACCCCCGGCTCGCTGGCCCGCAAGGGCCGGGGCCGGTTCGTCCGGGAACGGTTGGTGCGCCTGGGGATCCCGTGGGTGCTGTCGGCGCTGCTGGTGTGGCCGCTGTCGCTGTGGGTGGCCTACCGCGCAGCCGGGCACGACGTGTCGCCGTGGTGGGTCTTCACCCACCGCGACCCGTTCCTGGACTCGGGTTCGCTGTGGTTCGTGGCGATCCTGCTGCTGTTCTCCCTGGCCTACGCGGTCGTCGGACGCCCTTCGGACACGCCGCGCACGCTCACCACCGGCCACCTGGTCGTGGTGACCGCCGGTGTCGCGGTGAGCACGTTCGTGGTGCGACTGTGGGTGCCCGCCCGCAGCGGTCAGGTGGGGGACCTGCACATCTGGTGGTGGCCGCAGTTGCTGGCCCTGTTCGGCCTGGGCATCGCCGGCGCGCGGGCCGGGCTCGCGCAGCGGGTTCCCGAGCGGATGTGGCGCACCTGCCGGGTGGTGGCGTTCCTGGCCCTCGCCTCCGTGCCGGTGACCGCGGTGGCGGTCGGGGTGTCGGACCTGTCCGGGCAGTCCGGTCCGTTCCTGGGCGGGTGGCGGTGGCAGGCGCTGCTGCTCGCGGTCGTCGAATCGGTGCTGGTGGTCGGCGGGTCGGTGTGGCTGCTGGGGTTGGCGCAACGCAGGCTCACCCGCGGCGGGGCGTTCGCGGGCGCGCTGGCCCGGTCCGCGTTCGCGGCCTTCGTCGTCCAGGGACCGGTCCTGGTGCTGCTCGCCGTGGCCGCCCGCCCGGTGCCGCTGCCGGCCGAGGTGAAGGCGTTCCTGGTCGCAGGCGGGGCGGTCGCGGTGTCCTTCGCCCTGGGCCGACTGGCGACCGCGAACACCCGATTGGGTCGTTTTCTCTGACCCTTTCGGCGAATGGTCGGATTATTGTTCACTTCCCATTCCTTGGGAGCCCGGCCCCAGGTCAGAGCCTCGTAGGCGGGTGTGGGAGACTGCGGGTCATGGCTCCTCTTCGCTTCGCCCTGCCCAACAAGGGCTCCCTGAGTGCTCCCGCGGCGCAAATGCTGTCCGAGGCGGGGTACCGGGTCCATCGGTCGGGGCGCGAGCTGATCGTGGCCGATCCGGCAAATGATGTGCAGTTCTTTTTCCTGCGTCCCCGCGACATCGCCGTCTACGTCGGCGAGGGCTCGCTGGACGTCGGCATCACCGGCCGGGACCTCCTGCTCGATTCGACCGTGTCGGCCCAGGAGATCCTCCCGCTGGGGTTCGGCCGGGCGTCGTTCTACTTCGCCTCCAAGCCCGGCGGCATCACCGACCAGGCGGGCCTGGAGGGCAAGCGGATCGCCACCAGCTACCCGAACCTGGTCGAGGAGTACCTGTCCGAGCAGGGGATCAAGGCCAAGCTCGTCCGCCTGGACGGCGCGGTGGAGACCGCGGTGGAACTGGGCGTGGCCGACGCCATCGCGGACGTGGTGGAAACCGGCATCACCCTGAAGACCTCGGGCCTGGAGACCTTCGGCAAGCCCATCCTCAAGTCCGAGGCCGTCCTGATCCAGGGCGACACGGTCGCGGAGACCCCCGAAGCCGTCCGCTCGGTGGAGATCCTGCACCGGCGCCTGCAAGGCGTGCTCATCGCCCGCCGGTACGTGATCCTGGACTTCGACTGCCCGGTCGCGGCCCAGGAGGAGGCGTTCAAGCTGGTCCCCGGCATCGAGTCCCCGACGGTCTCCCCGCTGGCCCGCGAGGGCTGGGTGGCGGTCCGCTCCCTGGTGCCGCGCGACGACGCGCCGTTCATCATGGACCAGCTCTGGCAGGTGGGCGCCCGCGCCATCCTGGTCAGCTCCCTGGACACCTGCCGCATCTAACCGACGCGCTCTTCGGGCAGTTTCGGGGCGAAGGTCTGCTGCATCTTGTGCGAGAACCACTGTCCGACGGTCACTCGCTCGAACTCCGGTGCGGCGCCTTCGCCCCGGAACTCGCCCCCGATCGGCTCGATCGACGTGTCGTGGTTGGGCAGGTGGAAGAACGGGATCGAGATCCGGGACGCGGTGTTCCCCTGTTCCGGGTTGACCACCCGGTGCACGGTGGAGGCCCACCGGCCACCCGTCCAAAAAGCCATCAGGTCCCCGATGTTGACCACGAAACTCCCGGGGATCGCGGGCAGGTCCCGCCACTCGCCCGCATCGGTCAGCACTTGCAGCCCGCTGAGGTCGTCCTCCTGGTACAGGATTGTCAGCGTGCCCCAGTCGGTGTGCGACTCGCGCCGGATCCGGCCCGGCGGCGGGGTTTCCCGTTGCGGGTAGTAGAAGTTGGCGAGCAGCAGTGAGACGTGCCGGTCGAACTTGGCGTCGAAGAACGTCTCCGGCAGGTCGAGGGCCAGTGCGAACAGGCGCATGACGTCTTCGGACAACGCCGTCATCGCGGCCATGTACTCGTGCCAGGTCGCGCGGAAATCGGCGGGCGAATCGGGCCAGAGGTTGGCCACCTTCCAGGTCGCCGGGTAGTCGCCCAACGCCTCCCGATCCGCTTCCGGCAGGTCGCCGGTCACGTGCGCGGCGAAGGCCTCGTAAAGGCCCGGTACGCCGCCCTTCCCGTCGAACTTCCGCAGTCCCGACACGCCCGCGACGCTCGCGGACCGGTCCTTCTCCTCCGCCGGCAGACCGAAGAAACCATTGGTGGTCCGGTACATCCGCTCCACCAATTCCTGTGGCACGCCGTGGCCCACGATGGTGAAGAAACCCGAACGCCGGCAAGACCGGCCGATCGCCTCGGCGATCTCGGCGCGCCCCGCCGCGGTGTTCCCGGACGACAGGTCGATGACCGGTGCGAAATCATCGACGACAACCACTCCGCTCATTATTCCTCCCGATGAGGAATGTTAGGAGTGCTCGGTAATTCGCCGGTAACGAATTGCGCCACCGGGCTGGAAGGAATTGCGCTACCGCGTCGGCGACAACGCGGTGAGGTGGTCGAACGCGGCGTCCAGGGCGGCGGGCAGCGCGACCGGGTCCAGGCCCGCGACGCGGCGGGCCGTGCGGTAGCAGGCCAGGGCCAGTTGGGGCACGAGGGTGGCGGTGGGCTCGGGGGTGCCCTTGGCGCGCAGGTTCTCGCTCATCGCCTCGACTAGGCGCTGGTACTTGCGCATCGCCCGGTCGTTGAGCTCCGGGTTGGCTTCCAGCAGGCGTTCGTGCTGGACGAAGTGCTCGCGGTCGGCGGTCATCTCGCGGCACAGGACCAAGGCGAACTCGCGGGTCTGCGCCAGGGTGTCGTCGGGGGTCGC
This sequence comes from Saccharothrix sp. CCNWYY140, assembly GCF_037401995.1. Taxonomy (NCBI): domain Bacteria; kingdom Bacillati; phylum Actinomycetota; class Actinomycetes; order Pseudonocardiales; family Pseudonocardiaceae; genus Saccharothrix; species Saccharothrix sp. CCNWYY140. Next base: position 9,220 of record NZ_JBBEGC010000062.1, on the reverse strand, counting down.
CACCGGCGGCAGGGCGCGGTGCCGGGTCACCCAGTCGTCCATGATCGCCTGCTCCTCGGAGAAGACGACCTCCTGCTTGTCGCCGAAGTAGCGGAAGAACGTGGTGCGGCCCACCTCGGCGCGCTCGGCGATGTCGGCGACCGTCACGTCGGCGAAGCCGCGTTCGGCGAACAGCTCGAAGGCGGCGGCGACGATCTGGTCGCGGGCGCGCTGCGCCTTGCGCTGGCGCAGCGGTGGGCGGATCGACATGCGGGAGAGCATAGCGGCCGTGGCACCAAGTCCGTTATGGTACTGAGTACCACTTCGAACTCAGTACCGGGAGCCGCCCGATGGGCACGACACTGATGACCGGCGCGACCCGCGGCCTGGGCCGCCACGCCGCCGCGCACCTCCTGCGCACCCGACCCGACGACCACCTGGTGGTGCTGGCGCGCGGCGAGGTGCCGCTGTCCGCGCCCAACCTCACCGTGGTCCCGTGCGACCTGACCTCGTTCGCCGACATCCGCCGCGCGGTCGGGGACGTCGTCCCGATGCTGGGTGGGCAACTGCCGCCGCTGACCGGGTTCCTGGGCAACGCCGGCGTGCAGCAGACGTCCACTTCGGACACCACGGCCGACGGGTTCGAGCGGACCTTCGGGGTCAACGTGCTGGCCTACCACCTGCTGCTCACCCTGCTGCGCGACCACTTCGCCGCCGGGTCGCGCATCCTGGTGGTCGGAAGCGACGTCCACTTCGGCACCTGGCGGCACGGGTTCGGCGCGATCCCGCCGCCGCGCTGGGACGACGTGCGCGCGCTGGCCGCCCCGCGTCCGGGCGGGGTGCGGGAGGGCCGCCGCGCGTACGCCACCAGCAAGCTGGGCGTGATCTACCTGGTGCACGCCCTGCAACGCCGCCTGCCCGCCGGCACCGACGCCTACACCTACAACCCGGGGTTCGTGCCGGGGACGGGCCTGATCCGGGACGCCGACCCGGTGAGCCGGGCGCTGGTGGCGTCGATCGGCCACGTGCTGCGGCTGACCCCGGCGGCGACCGGGCAGGTGCGCGCGGGCCGGGTGATGGCCGAGACGATGACCGGACCGCGCCCGGCCGAGGGCGGCGCCTACATCGACCGGGGGCGGGTGATCCCGTCGTCGGCGGAGTCCTACGACGTGGAGCGCGAGGAAGACCTGTGGCGGGTCGCCGACGCGCTGTGCGGGGTCACGACCACCGCCTGATCAGCGATCGCCACAGCCCCGCCGGCCTGATCAGAGCCGGTCGGCGATCGCCTTCGGCGGACCGGCCGGGGCGAACAGCGGTCCGGACGCGGTCTCCGCTCCGACCTCCCGCCACCACCGCGCCTGACCGGGCGTGCTGACGTCGGCCACCGACACCGCGATACCGGACTCCCGCACCACCGCCAGCAGTTCCGCCAACGCCCGCGCCACCAACGGCGCGGGCTGGTCGGTCAACGGCCGGCACACCCGGACCGCACGGGCCGGGAAGTCCGCCACCGCGACCAGGTCGGCCGGCGCGGCGGTGAACCCGTCGACCTCCACACCCACCCCGGTCTCGGCCAGGATGCGCAGGTTGTCGGCCGCCTCGCCGTCGTCCAGCACGACCTCGGCGGGCGCGCCCAGCCACAGCGCACCGGCCGGCAGCCCGGTGTCCGCCAACGACGTGCGCACCGCGCCGACCAGTTCCGGGTCGGCGGCCTGCCGCGCGGTCAGCGACACCCGCACCGGGGCCGACCACGCCGCGCCCTGGGCGCACGCCACCCGCAGCAGCCACGTGCCCAGCGGCACGACCAGGCCGGTGTCCTCGGCCAGCGCCAGGCACTGCTCGTGCGGCACGACGCCCAGCCGCGGGTGGTCCCACCGCAGCACCGCCTCGCCGCCCACCACCTTGGAGTCCGACAGCCGCACGAGCGGTTGGTAGAGCACGGTCAGCTCGCCCGACGCCCACGCGCCCGCCATCGTCGCGGCCAAGCCGAACATGCGCCGGTCGCGGGTGTCCTGGGCCGGGTCGGCCAGTTCCCACTGCCGCCGCCCGTTGCCCTTGGCGCGGCGCAGGGTCAGGTCCGCCGAGTCGAGCAGGTCGTGCGGGGACGCGTCGCGCGGCGGGCGGTGCACGACGCCGATCGTGGCTGAGCACGCGACCAGCGCGCCGCGCGACTCGAACGGCTCGGACAGCTTGTCGTTGATTCGCCGCACCATCGTCACGACGTCGGGCGTGGTGGCGGAGTTGCGCACCAGCACCGCGAACTCGTCGAACCCGAACCGCGCCACCATCGCGTCCTCGCCCGCCACGACCTGCTCCAGCCGCTCGCCGACGACCTTGAGCAGGTGGTCGCCCACCGGGCGCCCCAGCCCGCCGGTCACCAGCGAGAAGCCGTCGAGGTCCAGGTGGTAGACGGTGATGCCGTGCACCGGGTCGGCGTCGCGCAGCGCCTGCTCCAGCCGGCTGGTGAAGTACTGGCGGTTGGGCAGCCGGGTCAGCACGTCGTGCAGCGACTGGTGGTTGAGCTGGCCCTGCAACAGGTTCACGTCGGTGCTGTCCTCGGCCAGCACCACCACCTGGTTGCCGCCCTCGTGGCGGCGCAGCGGGGACAGCGTCAACGCCACCCACGCCAGCTCGCCGTCGGCGCGCAGCAGCCGGTGCGGCTGGGTCAGCGACATCGTCCCGCCCTCGGCCAGCAGGGCGAACTCGGCGCGCAGGCCCTCCCGCTCGTCCTCGTGGACCAGGTCGAACAGCGGCGTCCCGGTCAGCTGCGCCGGGGTGCGGTCGACGATGCGGCCCATCGCGCCGTTGACCTGGACCAGCCGGCCGGTCAGGTCCGCGGTCGCGACACCGGTGGACGTCCCGCCCTCCAGCAGGTCCACCCGGCTCTGGCTGATCTGGAGTTCGGCCTGGGCCTCCCGCATCGCCCGGTACAGCGAGCGGCCCAGCTGCTCCTGCTGCTCCAGCGTGGTGCTCTTCACCCGCTGCACGAACCCGGCGGCCAGCGCGGCGACGACGTCCACGACCCGGTCCCGCAGCCGGTCCGAGTCGACGTGCGGCGCCATCGTCAGCAGGCCCTTGGCCACCACCTCGACCGTGCACTGCAAGCCCTCCGGCCCGGTGCAGTTGAGGTCCACCAGCGCCGCGCCGACCTCGTGGCCGACGCGCTGGGCCAGGGCGTCGTCGCCGACCGCCGCCCACAGCCGTTCCACCAGGCCCAGCAGGTGCCGTTCCAGTTCGGGCGTGCTCAACGGGATGAACGTGCGGGCGCTGAGCAGGTAGGCCCACTTCTTCGCGAGCTTCGCTCGGGCGCGCGGTCCTTCCGCGTCCTGGGGAAGCGCAGCGGTCATCTCAGCGGCTCCCGCCCGCCGGTTTGCGCCCGACGCCGACGTAGACCTGGGTGTTGTCGTCGGGGTCGTCGGAGATGGACCCCATGCCGTCGGGCCGCCACAGCGCGACGCCGACGACCCCGGGGTCCACCAGGTCGTAGCCGGTGAACAGCTCGGTCACCTCGGCGTGGGTGCGGTAGACGAGGTTGTCCTGGGAGTTGCTGCGCCGCACGGTCGCCGCGGCCTCGCGCATGGTCTCCAGGCGGCGGTCGGCGGTGGCGTGGGAGATGACCAGGGCGCTGCCGGGCGCGAGCCGGTCCCGGTAGCGGGCGAGGTAGCCGACCGGGTCCTCCGAGTGCGGCGAGAAGTGCAGCACCAGCAGCATCAGCACGGCGATCGGGCGGTCGAAGTCCAGCAGCCCCACCACTTCCGGGCGGGACAGCACGTCCTCCGGCTCGCGCATGTCGGCCTGCACCACGGTGGCGCGGTCGTTGCCGGCCAGGATGAGCTTGCTGTGCGCGACGGCGACGGGGTCCTTGTCGACGTAGACGACCTTGGCGGCGGGGGCGATCTCGTGGACGTTGCCCACGGTCGGGATGCCGGAGCCGATGTCGAGGAACTGGTCGACACCCTCGTCCACCAGGTGGGTCACCGCCCGTCGGAGGAAAGCGCGGTTGATCCGCACCAGTCTTCGCGCTCCGGGCAGCACTTTCAGCATTTCGTCACCCATTCGGCGGTCCACCGCCAGGTTGTGGGCGCCGCCGAGCAGGTAGTCGTATGTGCGCGCCACGCTGGGGACGTTGATGTCGATGCCGTCGGGCACCCAGTCGAGATCGGTCACGGCGCACTCCTGGGGGATGGGGGAACCAGCACATCCAACCGCCTCGGGCGCGCTGAAGCCAGCCGATCCAACAACTTAACTCGAATGCGCGATCCCCAGGGCCTCCGAACGGCGCATAGAGTGCACGCGGTCAATCCCCGGCTGGAGGCCAAAGATGACCACCGGAAGCCGAAAACGTGAGGTCCCCACAGTTCCCCGACGATTACCCCTGATCGGCCACACCCCCGCCATGCTGCGACAACGACTCGCGTTCACCGCGAAACTGCGGTCCCACGGCGATCTCGTGCGGGTGTGGCTCGGGCCGCTCCCGGTGTACTTCGCGACCACGCCGGAATTGGCCCACCAGGTCCTTTCCGGGCAGACCGAGAAGTTCGCCAAGGGGCTGCTGGTCGACAAACTGCGCCGCGCGTTCGGGAACGGCCTGGTCAGCACGGACGGCGAATTCCACCGCCGCCAACGTCGGATGATCCAACCCGCGCTCCAGCGCCCCGCGTTGGAACGGCACGCGGCCGTGATGACCGCGTCGGCGGCCGACCTGGTCGATTCCTGGCGACCTGGACAAGTGCTCCAGTTCGACCGGGTGATGCAGGACTTCACCATCGGCGTCGTCGGCCGCACCCTGTTCTCCACCGATTTCGACCCGCGGGTCAGCGCGGAGGTCCGCCGGCACACGCCCACCATGATCCGGCTCGGCGTGGTCCGGGCGCTGGCCCCCGGGTGGCTCGCGTTCCCGGTCAACCGCCGCTTCGACGACGCGGTGGCCCACGTCCACCGGGTCGTGGACGACGTGGTGGCGGGCCGCCGCACCGACCGCGACGACCTGCTGTCCACGTTGGTGGAGGCCCGCGACGAGCACGGCCTGCCGATGAACGCCCGCCAGGTGCGCGACGAGGTGGTGACCCTGCTGACCGCGGGCAGCGAGACCACCGGCGTGGCGCTGTCCTGGCTGTTCCACGAGCTGGGCCGGAACCCCGACGTCGCCGACCGCCTGCGCGCCGAGGTCGACGAGGTGGTGGGGCGGCGGCCGGCGACCCTGGCCGACGTCCCCGACCTGCCTTACACGCGGCGCGTGATCAGCGAGGTGCTGCGCCGGTACACCCTGTGGATCATGATGCGCCGGGCGAGCACCGACGTGACCCTGGGCGGCGTCGACCTGCCGGCCGGCACGGACGTCGCCTTCAGCCCGCACGCCCTGCACCACGACCCGCTCTCGCACCCCGAGCCCACCCGTTTCGACCCCGACCGCTGGCTGCCCGAGCGGGCGGCCCTGGTGCCGCGCGGCGCGTACGTGCCGTTCGCCGGCGGTCTGCACCACTGCCCGGGCCACTTGTACGCGCAGTACGAGATCGCCATCGCCACCGCGACCATCGCGGCGCGGTGGCGGCTGGTCCCCGTGCCCGGACAGCCGGTGCACCCCAAGGTGATCGGCTTGACGTACCCGAACCGCCTGCCGATGACCGCCGTTCCCCGTTCCCATTAGGAGGTCGTTCTTCCTTGCGGTACTCACTCGCCGCCGGCGCGGTCGCGCTGCTCGTGGCGTCGTCGCTGACCACCGCGTCCGCCGCCGCCTCGTCCTGCCGGGACGTCTACGCCCCGGTCCGGGTCCTCGGGCAGCAGCACACCGTGCACGGCGAGCTGTGCACACCGGCCAGCGGCGCCTCGACCGTGCAGGTCCTGGTGCCCGGCGCCACCTACAACAGCTCGTACTGGAACTACCCCGACGGCGCGCACTCCTTCCGTGCGGCCCAGAACGCGGCCGGCTTCGCCACCCTGACGATCGACCGCCTGGGCACCGGCGCCAGCTCCCGGCCGCTCGCGGTGGCGCTGACCGGTTTCGTGCAGGCCGACGCCCTGCACCAGGTCGTGCAAGGGCTGCGGTCGGGCGCGTACGGCCGGTCGTTCAAGAAGGTGATCACCGGCGGCCACTCGTTGGGCGCGGCGATCAGCGTGCTGGAGGCCGGCACCTACAAGGACGTGGACGGCGTCCTGGTGACCGGCATGACGCACGCCGTCAACCCGGCGGGCGTGGCCGAGGCGTTCTCGCACTTCGTGCCCGCCAACCTGGACGCCAAGTTCGGCCTGCTGTACCCGCTGGGCTACCTGACCACCGCGCCCGGCACCCGGTACGAGAGCTTCCACGCGCCCGGGTTCCTCGCGCCGCCCCTGGAGGCGATCGAGGAGTCCACAAAGGACGTGTTCTCGGCGACCGAGGCCGCGGACGGCTTGGGCGTGTCGGTGCTGTTGCCGTACAGCCTGCTCATCGACGTGCCGGTGATGGTGGCGGTGGGCAGCCGGGACACCGCCGTGTGCGGCCTGCTGGCCACCGACTGCTCGACGTCGCAGACGCTCCTGGACGCCGAGGCCCCCTACTACGGGGGCAAGGTGCGCGCGTTCAGCCTCCCCGACTACGGCCACTCCATCAACCTCGCCCCGAACGCGGGCGAGTACTACGCAGCAGCCGCCGCCTGGGCCGCCCAGGAAGTCGGCCGTTGACCCCTGTGCGGGGTCCGCACGCGCCGCGGACCCCGCACAGCGGGCCGGTTGCCGCCGATCGGACGCCTGTACGCACGCGGTGCGACCAGGGAGAATGGTCGTAGCGGTGTGCTTCCCCCACGCCGGAGGGCGAGGTGTTGGGGGTGCGGCATGGGCGCGTTCGAGGCGAGGCTCGCGGCGGCGTTGACGGCCGTGGAACACGGGTGGCCGGTGTTCCCGTTGCGGCCGTTGGGGAAGGTGCCGGCGCTCAAGGACTGGGACCGGCGGGCCACGCTGGACGTTAAGCAGGTCGAGGCCTGGTGGCGGCACCGGCCGTACAACATCGGGATCTCCTGCCGAGCCGCGGACCTCCTCGTGGTGGACCTGGACCAGGGCATCCCGCACGGCCGGGACGTGCTGGCCGACCTGGCACGTCGATATGGTGCGGACGACCCGGCCGACACCTACACCGTGTTCACACCCAGCGGGGGAGAACACCGCTACTTCCGCGCCCCTCAGACACCGCTGCGCAACACCGTCGGCAAGCTGGGCCGGCACGTGGACACCCGCTCGGCGGGCGGGTACGTCGCCGCCGCTGGTTCGATCCGGCACATGACCAGCGGTTTGCGCCTGTACAAGGTGATCCGTGACGTCCCGCCCGCCCCCGCGCCGGAGTGGCTGGTCCGCCTCCTGAGCCCACCCCCACCTCCACCCCCGCCTGCGACCCCGTCGATCCCCGCCCCGCGACGGGTCCGCGCCTACCGGGCTGCCGCCCTGGACGGCGAGGCCCAACGAGTCCGCACAGCCGTGCCCGGAACCCGCGCGCACGCCCTGTTCACCGCCGCCTGCCGCCTGGGCGAACTGGTCGGCGCAGGCTGGCTCGACGAACAGGACGCCACCGCCACCCTCCTGAACGCCGCCGCCCACCACAACGGCGTCGAGGGCTGGACCGACCGCGAGGCCCGCCACCACATCACCAACGGCCTGGCCACCGGCCGCCGATCCCCACGCGTCATCCCCGACAGGGGCGTGCCGGAGCCGCGCGAGCCCGCACCCGGACGAGTAGGTTGGTGATCGACTGCGATTCACCGCGCATCTGGGGGCACACAGATGAAGAAACTCGCCACACTCCTGCTCACAGCCGTGGTGGGGGTGGCACTGGCACCCGCGGCACAGGCCGACCCGCACCGCGGCTTCGCCGCGATCTGGGGCGCATCACCGCACGCGCCCACCGACGGCTTCGGCCCGAGCTGGGGCACTGTAGGTTTCGAGAACCAGACGGTCCGCCAGGTCGTCCGCCTCAACGGCGGCGGCCCGGCCTTGCGCATCCGCCTGTCGAACACCTACGGAACCCGTCCCCTGAAGGTCACAGGGGCCACCATCGCGAGAACGGACGTCGGTGCCGCCGTCAAGCCCGGCTCGGTCCGACACCTGACCTTTCGAGGCAACCGCTCGGCGACCGTGCCGGTAGGCGCCCAAACCTCCAGCGACGTGGCCCTCTTCCCAGTGGCACCACTGTCCAAGCTGACCGTCACCCTCTACTTGGCGGACCCCACCGGCCCAGCAACCGGCCACGTCTTCGCCACCGCAACCTCCTACCGCGCCGCCGGCGACCACCGCGCAGACGTGGCAGGCGAGCCGTTCACCGAGACCACCCAGTCGTGGTTCTACTTGAGCGCCGTGGAAGCAGTAGACACCTCACCCCGCCCCGACACGGTGGTGACCTTCGGCGACTCCATCACCGACGGCGCGGGTGCCACGGTAGACGCCGACAACCGCTACCCCGACGAACTAGCCGAACGCCTACGGGGCCGCAAGAACGTCGTCAACGCAGGTATCGGCGGCAACCGAGTCCTCAACGATTCCCCGTGCTTCGGCGAGAAGGCCACGACGCGGTTCGCGAGGGACGCCCTGTCCCAGCCCGACGTGCGCACCGTGATCGTGCTGGAGGGCATCAACGACATCGGCTTCCCTTCGTTCGAACACCCGTGCACCACGCCTGCTACCCAGATCACTGCGGAGGAGCTCATCGGGGGTTACCGGGAGCTGATCCGGCAGGCACACGCGAAGGGCGTGCGGGTTCTGGGTGCCACGCTGCTGCCGTACAAGGGGGCTGGGTACTTCACGCCTGAGGGTGAGGCGATTCGGGATGCGGTGAACGAGTGGATCCGGACGTCGGGGGAGTACGACGGGGTGATCGACTTGGACCGGGCCTTGGCCGACCCGGCGGACCCGGACAAGCTCTTGGCTGCTTATGACAGCGGCGACGCCTTGCACCCGAACGACGCTGGGTATCGCGCGATGGCCGAGGCAGTCGACCTGAGCCTGCTGTAGGAGAGAGCGAGCCGCCCCGGCCAACACGGACCGGGGCGGCTCCTCACCACCCGCCGGCCTCCGGCCCGCAGCACCCCCAACTCACCGGCGATCCGCCAGTCATCGCCATCCGCCGGCCGCAGGCCCACGCGCCCCACCACCGAACCGGCCGCGCGCTTTTCGCCCGAAGGGCGGTTCCGCCGAAGGCGCATGCCAAGCGGCAGCGACCACGGGAAGGGCCTCGGTTTCTTTCCCCGTCCGGCCTGGGCGAAGCCCAACCACGCTTGGT
>NZ_JBBEGC010000061.1:0-45834 GCF_037401995.1 Saccharothrix sp. CCNWYY140 | reverse complement strand
CCCTTCGGGCAGGCCATACGGGGATGACGGAAGAAGCCCAAGTTGGGAGGTCTGCTGCGCGAGCTACTTCGAAAAGCACGCCCTGCGGGCGTGGGGCCGAGGGAGTGTGGCCTGCGCCTCTGTCGTCCCGACTTGCGCATTGCTCGTCTAGCGCCAGCCCATCGCGCGCAGCGCGTCCACGACCAGGGAGAACCGCTCCGGCTCCAGCACCGAGCCCTCGCGGCGGATGTCGTCCTCGTCCAGTTCGAAGACGCGGTCCAGGCGCAGGTAGGAGACGCGGCCGTCGCGGTCCCAGCGGCCCGAGCCCAGCGGCAGGAAGTCGTCCAGCTCGTTCGGGCGCGGGTCCTTGCTGGTCAGCATCAGGGCCAGCAGGGCGCGGCGGTGGCGGCCGACCACCAGCAGGGGCCGGTCCTTGCCGCGGCCGGGGTCCTCCTCGTAGGGCACCCACGCCCACACGACCTCGCCCGGGTCGGCCAGGCCGTCCAGGTCGGGGGAGTACTCCAGGGTGGCCGCCACTGCCTTCGAGTAGACCTCGCGCACCGCGCCCCGGGCCGGGCGCGGGTCCTCACCGTTCGTGTACACGGCGGGGAAGCTTATGGCCTGGGTCACGTCCGGGTGGGGCGGCAGGTCGGCGTGGCATGAGATGATGGGCCGATCCCCTTTGTCCGTCCCGTGCGAGGAACCTGAGTGAGCACGTTCGCCGATCAGACGTTCACGCCTCCGGAGCTGATCCGGAACTTCTGCATCATCGCGCACATCGACCACGGCAAGTCGACCCTGGCCGACCGCATGTTGCAGCTCACCGGCGTGGTCGAGGAGCGTGCGATGCGTGCGCAGTACCTCGACCGCATGGACATCGAGCGGGAACGCGGCATCACGATCAAGGCGCAGAACGTCCGGCTGCCCTGGCAGCTCGACGGCCAGGACCACGTCCTGCACATGATCGACACCCCCGGCCACGTCGACTTCACCTACGAGGTGTCCCGGGCGCTGGAGGCGTGCGAGGGCACGGTCCTGCTGGTCGACGCCGCGCAGGGCATCGAGGCGCAGACGCTGGCCAACCTGTACCTGGCGATGGAGAACGACCTCACCATCATCCCGGTGCTCAACAAGATCGACCTGCCCGCGGCCGACCCGGACAAGTACGCCAAGGAGCTGGCCCACATCGTCGGGTGCGAGCCCGAGGAGGTGCTGCGGGTCTCGGCGAAGACCGGTCTGGGCGTCGGCGACCTGCTGGACGAGGTCGTGCGCCGCGTCCCGGCCCCGGTCGGCGACTCGGACGCCCCGGCCCGCGCGATGATCTTCGACTCGGTGTACGACACCTACCGGGGCGTGGTCACCTACATCCGCGTGGTCGACGGCAAGATCACCCCGCGCGAGCGGATCAAGATGATGTCCACCGGCGCCACGCACGAGCTGCTGGAGGTCGGCATCATCTCGCCGGAGCCCAAGCCGTCGCGCGGCCTGGGCGTGGGCGAGGTCGGCTACCTCATCACCGGCGTGAAGGACGTCCGCCAGTCCAAGGTCGGCGACACCGTGACCTGGGAGAAGAAGGGCGCGACCCAGCCGCTGGCCGGGTACCGCGAGCCCAAGCCGATGGTCTACTCCGGCCTGTACCCGGTGGACGGCTCGGACTACCCGATCCTGCGCGAGGCCCTGGAGAAGCTCCAGCTCAACGACGCCGCGCTGACCTTCGAGCCGGAGACGTCCGCGGCCCTGGGCTTCGGCTTCCGCTGCGGCTTCCTGGGCCTGCTGCACCTGGAGATCACCCGCGACCGCCTGGAGCGCGAGTTCAACCTGGACCTGATCTCCACCGCGCCCAACGTCGTGTACCGGGTCGTCATGGAGGACGGGACCGAGCACGTCGTCACCAACCCGTCCGACTGGCCCGACGGCAAGCGGGCCGAGGTGTACGAGCCGGTCACCAAGTGCACCATCATCGCGCCCAGCGACTACATCGGCGCGATCATGGAGCTGTGCCAGTCCAAGCGCGGCCAGCTGGGCGGCATGGACTACCTGTCCGAGGACCGCGTCGAGCTGCGCTACACGATGCCGCTGGGCGAGATCATCTTCGACTTCTTCGACGCCCTGAAGTCGCGCACGCGGGGTTACGCGTCGCTGGACTACGAGGAGTCGGGCGAGCAGGACGCCGAGCTGGTCAAGGTGGACATCCTGTTGCAGGGCGAGCCGGTGGACGCGTTCTCGGCGATCGTCCACAAGGACCACGCGTACGGGTACGGCACGAAGATGGCCACGAAGCTGCGCGAGCTCATCCCGCGGCAGCAGTTCGAGGTGCCGATCCAGGCGGCCATCGGGTCTCGGGTGATCGCCCGGGAGACGATCCGCGCGATCCGCAAGGACGTGCTGGCCAAGTGCTACGGCGGCGACATCACGCGGAAGCGGAAGCTGCTGGAGAAGCAGAAGGAAGGCAAGAAGCGGATGAAGATGGTGGGGCGTGTGGAGGTGCCCCAGGAAGCCTTCGTCGCCGCGTTGTCGACCGAGGATTCGGGCAAGGACAAGAAGAAGTAGCGCGCCGCCGCGGCGGGTGTGGCGGTGGGTTCGCCGCACCTGGCCCGGCGGCTTGGCGCGCGTGCTACGGGTGCGCGTGCGGGCAGGGTGCGCATGCGGGCGAATGCCGGTGCGGTCGCGGGGATGCGGTGCCGGCGCGCGGCTGGGCGGTGCGGGTGCTCGGGTGCGGCGGCGAGCGGTCGCCGTGCGGTGGTCCGGCCCGAGGTGCACGGTCCCTGACATGACGAAAGGCCTTCAGGACGCCCCTGTCCCGAAGGCCTTCACAATGCTGCCGGTCAGCTGTAGTTGCGGACCAGGCGGTCGAGCGTGTGGCGGCGGAGGATGGCTTCGATCTCCCGCGTCTCGTGCTCCGGGTGGCGGGCGAGCATCGCCTCCAGGTCCTGCCGGGCGCTCGGGGTGTCGTAAGCGGCCAACTCGCGGGACAGTTCGGCCTCGCGCTTGCGAAGCTCCCGCCGGGTGGCGAAATACGTGCGAACGGACTCCAGTGCCTTGGTCATGTCGCCTTTCAGGTCGGTCTTTCTGTATCGGTTCACCTACTATGATGCCGCATGTCAGAGCAGGTTTCGACCAGATAGCACGTGACCTTGGAGACAACTCCTACGCGAGCGTGTCGAGCAGGTGAAGGGCGCGGGCGTACTTGGCCCGCAGGCGGTCCTGGGTGGACGGATCCAGCTGTGCGATGCGGTGCGGGGAGAGGTTGTCGGCGATGTCGGCCCGCTTGACCTCCACGGCGACCGGATCGGCGACGACCCGGGTCAGGTAGTCCTCTTGCGACTCGCCGGGCAGGTGGCTGAGGGCCACGACCGTGTCGACCACGTGCGGCGGGCAGCCGGCGGCGAGCAGGTCCTGGGCGGTCACGGCGGTGTCCTCGACGACGTCGTGCAGGACGGCGGCCATCTGGGCGTGCTCGCCGGACACGGAACGCATCACGCGCAGCGGGTGCCCGATGTACGGCTTGCCGGACTTGTCGACCTGGCCGTCGTGCGCGGCGTGGGCGATGCGGACCGCGTCTTCGACTGTGAACGTCACGCGCTCATGGTCACACCCTTGACAAGGTCCAGTGGTCTAGTCCATTTTGCCAGTGGCCCACGTCACCTGCTGGGCAAGGCCGCCGACTGGACCTCATGGAGGTGGACGTGGCTTCGAGGACGAGACGCGCTCTGGGCGCGGTGCTGGCCGGTGTGCTGGCCTTCGCGGGCCTGACCCTGGTGGTGGTGGGCAGCGCGTCGGCCGCCAACCTGGTCGCCAACCCCGGCTTCGACACCGGCAACCTGAGCGGCTGGACCTGCACGGGGACCGCGAGCGCGGTCACCTCGCCCAAGCGCAGCGGCACGCACGCCCTGTCCGCGACCCCGGCGGGGTCGGACAACGCCCGCTGCTCGCAGACGGTCACCGTCCAGGCGAACACCGCCTACAAGCTGTCCGCCTGGGTGCAGGGCAGCTACGTGTACCTGGGCGTCACGGGCACCGGCAGCGGCGACAAGAGCACCTGGACGCCCGGGTCGAGCGGCTTCGGCCAGCTCTCCCTGGACTTCACCACCGGCAACACCACCAGCGTCACCGTCTACCTGCACGGCTGGTACGGCCAGCCCACCTACTACGCCGACGACGTCGCCCTGGACGGCCCCGGCACCCCGCCGACCAGCACCACCACGACGAGCACGACGACAAGCACCACGACCACAACGACGACCACCACGACCACGCCACCGGACCCGACGCTGCCCAAGCACGTCCTCACCGGCTACTGGCACAACTTCGACAACGGCTCCCGCCTGCTCAAGCTCGCCGACGTGCCGACCACGTACGACATCGTGGCCGTCGCGTTCGCGGACGCCGTCCCGGCCACCCGCGGCGCGGTCGACTTCACCCTCGACCCGACCCTGTCGAGCAAGCTCGGCGGCTACACCGACGCCCAGTTCAAGGCCGACGTCAAGACCCTCCAGGCCCGCGGCCAGAAGGTGATCATCTCCGTCGGCGGCGAGAAGGGCACCATCTGGGTCGGCGACAGCGCCTCCTCCACCGCCTTCGCCACCAGCGTCAAGTCGCTGATCGCCGAGTACGGCTTCAACGGCGTGGACATCGACCTGGAGAACGGCATCAACTCCACGTACATGTCCTCGGCGCTGCGCAGCATCAACGCGGCCGGCGGCAAGATCCTCACGATGGCCCCGCAGACCATCGACATGCAGTCGACCGGTCAGGAGTACTTCAAGCTGGCGCTGGCCGTGAAGGACATCCTCACGGTGGTCAACATGCAGTACTACAACTCGGGCACCATGCTCGGCTGCGACCAGAAGGTGTACTCACAGGGCACGGTGGACTTCCTGGTGGCGCTGGCGTGCATCCAGCTCCAGAACGGCCTGCGCCCCGACCAGGTCGGCCTGGGCCTGCCCGCCTCGCCCTCCGGCGCGGGCGGCGGCTACCAGTCGCCGGCCAACGTCAACGCGGCGCTGAACTGCCTGGCCAAGGGCACGAACTGCGGTTCGTTCAAGCCCTCGCAGACCTGGCCGGGCATCCGGGGCGCGATGACGTGGTCGATCAACTGGGACGCCTCGAACAGCTGGCAGTTCGCGAACACGGTGGCCCCGCACCTGGACACCCTGCCGTAGGAAGGGTGGTGCTCCCCCGACCAGCTCGGGGGAGCACCACACCCGTCAACGCAGCCGCTGGGTGCCCGCCGCCACCGTGAACGTGCGGGCCAGGGTCGCGGGGGAGTCGGCGCGGGACCGGTCGGCGAGGAAGTACCAGTCCATCCGGGCCCGCTCCGGTGTCACGTCCAGCACGCTGTAGCCGTGGGAGTCCAGCTCGGCCCACTTCAGGTGCCGGTTGAGCGTGGTCAGCGCCGCCTCGGCGGCCAGGGACACCGTGCGCGGCGGAGCGCCGGTCAGCTCGTCGATGTTGTCCGAGGTGACCGAGGGGACCACCAGCTCCGTCGCGACCGTCCGGCGCGTGATCGGGTACAGGGCCGCGTCGTAGGGCACCTCGAACGCCCACGACGTGTGGATGTCGCCGGTGAGGAAGACGGTGTTCTGCACGTTGTTCCGGGCCAGCGCGTCGATCAGGACCCGCCGGTCGTGCTGGTAGCCGTCCCACTGGTCGACGTTGATGGGCACGCCGTCCGCCGGCACGCCGATCAGCTCCGCCAGCGGACGCCCGATCGCCTGCGGCAGGGCCGGGACGAGGACGGGCGAGAACATCACCGGGTTGCCGACGAGCTTCCACCTGGCGTCCGAGCCGACCAGGCCGTCGCGCAGGAACGCGAGCTGGTCGGCGCCGGCGATGCTGCGGTCGGGGTCGTCGGCGCGGCCGATGTCCGTGCCGACCTGCTGGGACCGGTAGGTGCGCAGGTCCAGCATGGTCAACTCGGCGAGCGTCCCGAACCGCAGCCGCCGGTAGATCCGGCCGTCCGGGCCGGTGCGCACCGGCATCCACTCGCGGTAGGCCCGCATCGCCACGGCCCGGCGGGTCGCGTAGGCGCCCTCCGCGCCCTCGGTGTGGTTCTCCGCGCCGCCGGACCAGGCGTCGTTGGCGACCTCGTGGTCGTCGATGGTGATGATCCACGGGTAGGCGGCGTGGAGCTGCTGGAGCTCCGGGTCGGTCTTGTACTGGGCGTGCCGGACGCGGTAGTCGCTCAGGCTGAGGACTTCCCGGGCCGGCTCGTGCGGGCGCCCGTCGCCGAACTCGCCGGGGCCGTACTCGTACAGGTAGTCGCCGAGGTGGACGACGGCGTCGAGGTCGTTCCGCTCGGCGAGGTGCCGGTAGGCGGCGAACCGGCCGGACTGCCAGTTGGAGCAGGAGACCACGCCGAACCGGAGCCCGGTGACGGCGGCGGTGGCGGCGGGCGCGGTCTTGGTGCGGCCGACCGGGGAGCGCTCGCCGTCGAGGGTGAAGCGGTAGAAGTAGTGGCGGCCGGGCTGGAGGCCGGACACGTCGAGCTTCACGGTGTGGTCGCGGTCGGCGCCGGTGGTGGTGCTGCCGCGCACCACGACCCGGGTGAACGCGGCGTCCTCGGCGACCTCGTGGTCCACGGTGACGGTCGGGCCGAGGCCCGAGCCGGGGAGGGCGTCGTCGGTGGGGGTGACGCGGGTCCACAGGACGACCGCGTCGGGCAGCGGGTCGCCGGACGCGACGCCGTGGCGGAAGCGGGGCGTGGCGGCGGAGGCGGTGGTGGGCAGGGCGGGGACGGTCAGCAGGGTGACGCCGGCGATGGCGCCCAGTTTCAGGGCGTCCCGGCGGGGGTGTGTGTGCGGCACGGCGTCCATTCCAGGGCCGGTCGACGGGCGGCGGGAACCACCGGCCGGGGGAGTTCACGCGGTGTTCGCCGCGTGGATCACGTGCCGCGTCCCGGGTATTCCGCCAAATGGCGGGTTATCGTCGTTCCCATGCTGGACCGACTGGAAGTCCCCGTGATCGCCGCGCCGATGGCCGGCGGCGCGTCCACGCCCGAACTGGTCGCCGAGGTGGGCCGCGCGGGCGGTCTGGGGTTCCTCGCGGCCGGGTACCTGAGCTTGGAGGCGGTGGCTACCCGGATCAAGGAGACTATGGCGCTGACCGACAAGCCGTTCGGCGTCAACCTGTTCGTGCCGGGCGTGAAGTCCACTGTGGACGTGACGCCCTACCGCGACCGGGTCCGCTCCCAGTCCCCGGCCGAGCCGGGTGAGCCGCTCTGGGACGACGACTCCTATGCGGCGAAGCTGGAGCTGGTCATGGCGATGCGGGTCCCGGTGGTCTCGTTCACCTTCGGGTTGCCCGAGCCGCACGACGTGCACCGCCTGCACGCCGCCGGGTCGACGGTCGTCGCCACGGTCACCACGCCCGCCGAGGCCCGGCAGGCGGCGGCGGTCGGGGTGGACGCGTTGTGCGTGCAGGGGTGCGACGCCGGCGGTCACCGGGGGACCTTCGCCGACGACGGCGTGTCCCCGGGTGGTGGCGAGCTGTTCGGCGTACTGGCCGCCCTCCGCCTGGTGGGCGCCCGCGTGGACCTGCCGCTGATCGCCGCGGGCGGGCTCGTGCACGGCGCGGACGTCGCCGCCGTGCTGGCCGCCGGGGCCGTCGCGGCGCAGCTGGGGACGGCGTTCCTGTCCTGCCCCGAGGCCGGCACCGCCGCCGCCCACCGCGAGGCGCTCGCCGCCGGCACCCGCCGCACCGCGCTGACCAGGGCGTTCAGCGGACGTCCGGCGCGGGGGCTGGTGAACCGGTTCCTCACCGAGAACTCGCCGCACGCCCCGGCCGCCTACCCGGAGGTCCACCACCTGACCAAGCCGGTGCGCGCGACCGGCGACCCGGAGCTGATGTCGTTGTGGGCCGGCCAGACCTACGCGCTGGCCCGACCGGCTCCGGCCGCCGAGCTGGTGGCCCGCCTCCGGGCGGAGGCACGCGCGGCGCTGGACTCCGCCGGGATGCGGGTTCCGCCGCTGTAGCAACGCCTTTGCGGTGAGAATGACCGGATGACGACTGCGCGCGAGCTGTCCGACGAGCTGCTCACCGTCGCCTTCGACGCCGACCCGGTCGAGGCGACCCTGCGCGGGGTGCCGGGGTGGGACGACCGGCTGCCCGATCCGGGCGCCGGGGCCGCCGCCGACATCGCCCGCCGCGCGGAGGACGTCGCCCGACGCGCGCGGGTCGAAGGAGACGACCCGGTGACCCGCGCGGTGGTGGCGCAGCAGGCGGACATGGTCGCCGGTCGGGCGCGAGCCGGACTGGTCGAGCACACCCACGCCGAGGGCCTCAACGCACCGATCCCGCTGCTGCTGACCGCGTTACCGCTGGTCCGGCCGGTCGACGAGCAGGGGCGCCGCGACTACCTGACCCGCCTGGCCGCCTTCCCCGCCTACCTCGACGCCCTCGCCCGCCGCCAGCGCGACTCCCCGAAGAGACCCGTCGCGCACCTGGTGGAAGCCGCCGCCGCGCGCCTGGATCGGCACCTCGCCGACCCCGTCGACCCGCTGGCGGACCCGTTGCGTGCCACCGACCTGTACGACGAGTGCACGGCGGTCCTGGAAGCACAGGTCCGGCCTGCGTTCGCGCGCTACCGCGACTTCCTGCGCACGGAGATCGCGCCGCGCGGCCGTTCCGAGGACGAACCGGGCCTGTGCGCTCTGGATGGCGGCGCACAGCTGTACGCGGACCTGGTCCCCCTCTACACGACGACCGCCCACACCCCCGAAGAGCTGCACCGCATCGGCCTGGACCTGATCGAGGCGCTCGACCGCGAGTACGAGGAGATCGGCGCACGGGTCTTCGGCGGCCCGCTGCCGGCCCGGGAGGTCCGGAACCGCCTGCTCGCCGACCCGGCACTGCGCTGGAAGTCCGCCGAGGAGATGACCGCGCTGGCCAAGGCGACCATCGACCGCGCGGAACGCGTCGCGCCGGACTGGTTCGGCACCGTGCCCGCGGAGCGCTGCGAGGTGCGCGCGGTGCCCGAGGCGGACGCGCCCAACGCCCCGCTGGCCTACTACATGGACCCGGCGCTGGACGGTTCCCGGCCGGGCACCTACTACGTGAACACCTTCCAGGCGACCGAACGCGACCGGTTCAGCGCCGAGGCCACCGCGTTCCACGAGGGCGTGCCCGGCCACCACTTCCAGATCTCGCTGGCCCAGGCCCGCGACGACCTGCCGACCCTGCGCCGGTTCGCCTCCATCGAGTCCTACCTGGAGGGCTGGGCGCTCTACGCCGAGCGGCTGGCCGACGAGATGGGCCTCTACAGCGACGACGTGGCCCGCCTGGGCATGCTGTCGGGCGACTCGCTGCGCGCCGCCCGCCTGGTGGTGGACACCGGCCTGCACGCCCTGGGCTGGACCCGGCGGCGGGCCGTGGACTTCCTGCGGGACAACGCGGTCATGCCGGACGTGGACATCCGCTCCGAAGTGGACCGGTACATCGAGAACCCCGCGCAGGCGCTGTCGTACATGGTGGGACGACTGGAGATCCAACGCCTGCGCGGGGAGGCGGAGCGGCGCCTGGGCGACCGCTTCGACATCAGGGCCTTCCACGACCTCGTGCTCGGCGGCGGTCCGCTGCCGATGGCCGTGCTCGCCGACGTGGTCGACCGGTGGGTCGACCACGTCGGTCCCTGATCAGACCGTGTCCGATCCCTCGGGCGAGCGGTCCTTCTCCAGCACGGAGTTCCGCTTGCTGTAGGCGAAGTAGACGATCAGGCCGAGGACGAACCAGGCCGCGAACCGCAGCCACGTCTCCGGCGCGAGGAAGGTGATCAGCCAGATCGAGAACACGACACCGATGATCGGCACGATCGGCATGCCCGGCGTCTTGAACGTGCGCGGCAGGTCGGGCTGCTTGTACCGCAGCACGATCACGGCGACGCAGACGACCACGAACGCCAGCAGGATGCCGATGTTGGTCAGTTCGGCGGCCTCGGCGATGGGCAGGAAGCCCGCGATGACGGCGGACGCGATGCCCAGCACCCACGTGGTGCGCGTCGGGACGTGCTTGACCGGGTGGGTCTTGGCGAACCACCGGGGCAGCAGGCCGTCCCGGGACATCGAGTAGCCCACACGCGCCGCGCCCATGAGGAAGGTGAACAGCACGGTGGTGATGCCCAGGACCGCGCCGACCGAGATGACGATGCCCAGCGCGGGCAGGCCGATGTCGGCGAAGGCCGTGGCGAACGCGCTCTCCGAGTCGACGTCCTTGTAGTTGACCATGCCGGTCAGGACGAGGCAGGCCAGCACGTACAGCACCATCGAGATGGCCAGCGAGTAGATGATCGCCTTGGGCATGTGCCGCTGCGAGTCCTTGGACTCCTCGGCGGCGGTGGACATGGCGTCGTAGCCGAACACCGCGAAGAACACCGTGGCCGCGCCGGTCATCGCGCCGGACAGCCCGAACGGGAAGAACGGGTTGTAGTTGCCGGTGTTGATGTGGAACGCGCCGACCACGATGACCAGCAGGACGATGCCGACCTTGAGGTAGACCAGCGCGGTCTCGAACCGGGCGGCGTTCTTCATGCCCAGGTTGAGGATCCAGGCGATGAGCAGGCACAGCACGACCGCGAACAGGTTGACCTTGTAGCTGCCGGCGGCGAGGTCGCCGGTTTCCGTGCCGGGTGCGCCGAGCATCCAGACGGGCAGGTCGAGGCCGAGCAGGTTGAGCAGTTCGTTGAAGTAGCCCGAGATGCCGATCGCGACCACCGCCACGATCGCCGTGTACTCCAGCAGCAGGTCCCACCCGATGAACCAGCCGACGATCTCGCCGAGCACCGCGTACCCGTAGGTGTAGGCGGAGCCCGCCTTGGGGATCAGGCCCGCGAACTCGGCGTAGGAGAACGCCGCCGCCGCGCTGGCGATGCCCGCGACCAGGAACGAGATGAGCACGGCAGGACCGGCGGTCTTGTTGGCCACGGCGCCCGCGA
Source organism: Saccharothrix sp. CCNWYY140 (assembly GCF_037401995.1). Lineage (NCBI taxonomy): Bacteria > Bacillati > Actinomycetota > Actinomycetes > Pseudonocardiales > Pseudonocardiaceae > Saccharothrix > Saccharothrix sp. CCNWYY140. Next base: position 34,928 of record NZ_JBBEGC010000061.1, on the reverse strand, counting down.
GCGAGAAGATGCCCGCTCCGATGATGCCGCCGATGCCGATCGCGGTGAGCTGCCAGAGGCCCAGGGTCCTGGTGAGACCGGTCTTCTCTGCGCTGATCTGCTCGATGGGCTTGCGGCGGAACACGCCGGAGCCCTGGCCGAAGCCGCCCTGCACGGAGGTCATGCGCTTGCTCCCTCGGTGGTGTTGTGCGGCGAACCGTACGCGCGTCAACTGTCACCAGGGTTTGTTCGATCGCACCACTTGACGATCATTCTTTTGTGCGATCTCACCATTGTGTGGCTTGCGTGCCAGCACAACGCCCGCTATGACAATGGCCCCGCCCACCACGGTGTTCCAGCCGACGGGTTCGGAAAGCAGAAGTGCGCCCAGCGCGGTGGACCACACCGGAGCCACGTAGGTGACCGTCGAAGCCACCGTCGGCCCCGCCGCCCGGATCACCCCGAGGTTCAACACGTACGCCCACCCGGTCCCCGCCGCGCCCAACACCACCAGCGCGCCCACGGCGAGCCACCCGGGCCAGTGCGGCACACCCCCGACCAGCGGGGCCGCCACCATCAGTTCGCCGGTCGCGCAGATGATCTGCACGGCCGACAAGGCCGACGCCGACCCGGACCCACCCGAGAAGAACCGCCGCGTGTAGGCGTACCCCGCGCCGTAGCAGGTCGTCGCACCCAGGCACGCCAGCCCGCCGACGAGCACGTCACCGCCCACGCCGTCCCAGACGCCCAGCACCACCAGCACCCCGGCGAACCCGACCGCGAGACCGGCCAGCCGGGCCGCCGTCACCCGCTCCGCGGGCACGACGAGCATGACGAACACCAGCGTGGTGAGCGGCATCGTGGCGTTGAAGACGCCCGCCAGGACCGAGCTGACGAGCGTCTCCCCGAACGCCAGCAGCGTGAACGGCACCGCGTTCAGCAGCGTCGCCACCACCAGCGCGTGCCCCCACACCCGGCGGTCGCGCGGCAGCGGCGTCCGCGTGGCCAGGCACACCAGCACCAACGCGACCGCGCCGAAGAAGCACCGGCCGAACGCCACCCAGACCGGTGGCACGCCGGCGTCCACGGACACCTTGATCAACGCGAAGCTCGCACCCCAAATGGCGGACAAGAGCGCGAACTTCCCCACCCAACGCGTCTGCACGGGTGCAGAATCACGGCCACGACGACAATGAGTCCAACAAGCGACTCTGCTCCGGCGGATGAGGGACGCTCATGGCACTGAACTTCGCTCAACTGCGCGCGTTCCTCGCGGTGGTGGACGAGGGCGGCTTCGGCGCCGCCGCCGACACCCTGGGCATCACCCAGTCCGCCGTCTCGCACGCGGTCGCCGCCCTGGAACGCACCCTCGGCCACCCGGTCCTGCACCGCCAGGGCCGACCGGCGCCCACGGCCTTCGGCGCGGAACTGGTGACCCACGCCCGGACCGCCGTCGCCGCGTCGGCCGCGATCACCGACCTGGCCGCGCGTCGAGGCGGCCTGGCCCGGGGCACGATCAAGCTCGCCGCGCCGCCCACCGTCTGCCAGGGCCTGCTCCCGGACCTGATGTCCCGGTGGAAGGCGGAGTTCCCGCACGTCCGGATCCGGCTCTTCGAGGGCGAGGACGACGAGGTGGCCGACTGGCTGGCCAACGGGACCGTGGAGGCGGCGGTGGTCGTCGACCCGCCGCCCGGTCACGGCGTCGAGGTGGGCGAGGACGCCTTCCACGCCCTGCTGCGCGACGACCACCCGTTGGCCGGGGAGCCGGACGTGGACGTGGCCGACCTGGCGGACGACCAGTTCCTGCTGTCCTGCGGCGGGTGCGAGCGGCACGTGCGGCAGGCCCACCAGGGTCTGCCGTTCAAGCCGGTGCACCGGGTGCGCGAGCTGGGCACCCTGTTGGCGATGGTGCGGGCGGGCGTGGGCATCACCATCGTGCCCGGCCTGATCGCGGCCATGCTGCCGCCCGGCCTGGTGCTGGTGCCGCTGCGCCGCCGGGTGGTCCGCCGCCTGGTGATCAGCGGACCTCCCGGTCGCGAGTGGCACCCCGCCGTGACCGCCCTGGTCGCCTCGGTCAGCGGGTGAAGACGATCTTGCCCGCGGTCTCGCCGTCCAGCATCGCCTTGAAGCCCTCTTCGGCCTGCTCCATCGGCAGGGTGCTGCCGATCTGGGGACGCAGGCCGGTCAGGTCGCAGAACGCGAGCAGGTCGCCGAGCTCCTCGCGCGTGCCCATCGTGGAACCGACCACCCGCAGCTGGAGGAAGAACAGCCGCTGCAACTCGGCCGCGCTCGCGTCACCGCTGGTCGCGCCGGAGATGACCACGATGCCGCCCGGCTTGAGGGCCTTCATCGAGTGCGACCAGGTGGCCTTGCCGACCGTCTCGAACACCGCGTCGACCCGCTCGGGCAGGCGCGCGCCGGACTCGAACGCGGCGTGCGCGCCCAGGGACTCGGCCAGCGCCCGCTTCTCCTCGGACCGGCCGGTCACCCACACGCGGTAACCGGCGGCGCGACCGAGCTGGATGAGCGCGGTGGAGACGCCGCCCGACGCGCCCTGCACCAGCATGGTCTGGCCGGGGCGCAGGCCCGACTTCACGAACAGCATCCGGTACGCCGTCAGCCACGCCGTGCCCATGCACGCGGCTTCCTCGAACGTCAGGCCCTCCGGCTTGGGCAGCGCGTTGCGGGCCGGCACGACCACGTAGTCCGCGAAGCTGCCCTGGTACTTCTCGGTCAACAGCGTGCGGCCCGGGTCCAGCGTCTCGTCGCCGGTCCACGCCGGGTCGCCGATGACCGAGTGCAGCACGACCTCGGTGCCGTCCTCCAGCACGCCGGCGCCGTCGCAGCCGAGGGTCATGGGGAACTTGTCCGCCTTGATGCCGACACCGCGCAGGGTCCACAGGTCGTGCATGTTCAGGCTGGCGGCCTTGACGCCGACGCGGACCCAGCCGGCCGGCACCTCGGGATCGGGGCGGTCACCCACGCGCAGTGCGGCGAGGGGGTCCTGCGGGCTCGGCTCGGCTGCGTAGACGGCGAACATGCGGCGAACTTACCCAGAGGTAGGGAGTCGTGTGCGGTGAACCACGTCACGGCAGTAGGCTCGGTGGCGTGCTGGAGGCGATCGCGCAGTGGTGGGACGGGGTGGAGCTGTGGCTCGCCCAACTCCCGTTCCCGTTCCAGTTCGCGCTGGTCATGGCGGTGTTGCTGCCCACGGCACTCGGCCTGGCGCGACTGATCGACCGGGTCGTGGACCAGGCGGCGGGCCGGTTCAACCCGGTGCCGAAGGTGCCGCCGGCGGCCGAGCCCGAGAAGGTGGACGCGGGCACGCCTTCGTAGGCTGGCAGCCGTGACTCCCGCACGTCGCCTCACCGTCGCGCTGGTGGGCCTGATCGCGCTGGTCGTGATCGGCTACCTCGCGAAGGACCTCGGCGGCTCCACCGAGCCCCCACCCACGACCTCCACGTCTTCCACGTCGACCAAGGCGGCGGCCGGCTCCGGCACGGCCTCGGCGGCCAAGCCCGCCCAGGTGCCCGGGTCGGGGTCGGGCCTGCCGGTCAAGGGCCTGACCAGCCTGCCCGGCGAGGCGAAGGCGACCTGGGAGCTGATCGAACGCGGCGGCCCGTTCCCGTACCCGCGCAACGACGGCGTGACCTTCCAGAACCGCGAGAAGCGCCTGCCCGCGAAGTCCGGCGACTACTACCGCGAGTACACCGTCCCCACGCCCGGCAGCGACGACCGGGGCGCACGCCGCCTGGTGACCGGGCGCGAGAAGGAGCTCTACTACACCGGTGACCACTACGAGTCGTTCGTCGTCGTGGACGTGACGCGATGACCCACCGGCACGTGGCGCGCCCCGGCGCGCGGACCAAGAGCGCCGCGCTGGCGGCCATCGGCGAGGCGCTGGAGTTCCCCGACTACTACGGGCAGAACCTCGACGCCCTGTACGACTGCCTGACCGACCTGTCGTGGCTGCCCGAAGGCGAGCACGTCCTGGTCTGGGAGGGCGGCGACGCTTCGGTGGCGACCGTCCTGGCCGACGCCGAAACCGCCACCGCCGACGGCCCCCGCCCGTTCCGGGTGGAGTACCCGACCACCCGCTGAAACGCCCGGAACTGTCGGTACCCCGTGGGACAATGGAAGCGGGGGCCGGAGGCCGCCCCTAGTCCTCGATAGGCACCCAGTTGGGCTTGCGCTTGCCGACAAACGCCGCGATGCCCTCCTGCCCTTCCGGCCCGCCGAAGTGCCGCGCCGACAGCTCCAGCATGTCCGCGAACACCTCACCGAGGTTGCTCGACCGCTCCTGCTGCAACATCCGCTTGGTGGCCGCCAACGCATTGGGCGCGCCCAGCGCCAGCATGTCCGTGTACCGGGCGACCTCGGCGTCCAACCCCTCGGCGTCCACCGCCGAGTTGATCAGCCCGATCGTCACCGCCCGCTGAGCGTCAAAGGTCTCGCCGGTCAGGAACAGCTCGTGGGCGGCCCTAGGCAACAGCCTCGGCAGGACAGTCACCGAGATGACCGCCGGCACCACCCCGATCCGAACCTCGCTGAACGCGAACGTCGCCGACTCGACCGCCACCGCGATGTCACACGCCGCCACGATCCCCACACCACCCGCACGCGCCGGCCCGGCCAGGCGGGCGACGACCGGCTTCGGGCTGGTCCACAGCTGCTCGAGGATCGCCGGGAACTCGTTGACCCCCTGCTGCGACGCGCTCGCGCCACCCGCCTCCTTGAGGTCCATCCCCGAGCAGAACACCGGCCCGGTGTGGGTCAGGACGACCACCCGGACGGCGTCGTCGGCGGTGGCCGCCTTCAGGTGCCCGGTCAGCTCGGCACGCAGCTGCGCGGACAGGGCGTTGCGGTTGTGGGGGGAGTCCAGCGTGATCGTCGCGATGCCACGCCGCACCTCGTAGTGGACCAGCTCGTCTGCCATGCGCGCACTCTAACCAGGACGTCCGATTGACAGCACGCTGTCAACATGACAGGATACTGTCATGACAACGAAGACGGTCCACCTCGCCCTGTACCCCGCACTGGCCGACTGGGAGTTCGGCTACGCCACGGCCCGCATCAACGACCCGGCGTTCCAGAAGCAGCCCGGCCGCTACCAGGTCCGCACGGTCGCCCTGACCCGCGACCCGATCACCAGCATGGGCGGCCTGACCATCACCCCCGACCTGGCACTGGCCGACATCGACCCGACCGACAGCGCGCTGCTGCTCCTGCCTGGTGCCGACTCGTGGGCCGACGGCGGCAACGCCGAGTTCGCCCAGGCCGCGCGGCGCTGGCTGGACGCGGGCGTCCCGGTGGCGGCGATCTGCGGCGCGACCGTAGGCCTGGCCGCGGAGGGCCTGCTGAACGACCGCCCGCACACCGGCAACATGGTCGAGGAGTTGCTGCCCGTCGAGGGCTACACCGGTGCCGAGCACTACCTCCAGCAGCGAGCGGTCCGCGAGAACGGCCTGATCACCGCCGGCGCGGACAGTGCGGTGGAATTCGCCCGCGAAATCCTCGCCGAGTTGGACGTCTACGAGCCCGCCGTGCTGGAGGCCTGGTACGGCCTGTTCAGCACAGGCGACCCGCAGTGGTTCGGCAAGCTGATGGCAGCGGTGTCGTGACCATCGAGCCGCGCACTGAGGCGGGAGACGTGCTCACCGAGGTCATCATGCGCACCTTCCGCCTCTACGGCGCTTTCCTGGACGCGGCAGAGGTGATGACCAAGCCAGTCGGCCTGACAGCGGCATGGTGGCAGGTCCTGGGCGCGGTACTGCACGAGCCGCTGCCGGTATCAGGCATAGCCCGCGAAATGAGCCTGACCCGACAGAGCGTGCAACGCATCGCGGACGTCCTGGTGGAAAAGGGCTTGGCGGAATACCTCCCTAACCCAGCCCACCGCCGCGCCAAACTCTTCCGCCCCACCGAGGCCGGCTACGCAGCCGTCGAAAGCCTCCGCGCAGCCCAACACGCCTTCACCAACGCCGTCTCGGCCCAAGTGGACCTGGACGAGCTGAAGACCACGCTGAAGGTCATGCGCCAACTGGTCAAGGCCGTCGACGAGAACCCGCCGCAGGTCTAGGCGGTGTGGACGAGGTCCTCCACCAACGCGGCTTCGTAGCGGTGGAGGATCAGTTCGGCCACCTCAGGGTCCGCGCCCAGCGGGGGCGCGACCAGGTCCGTCTCCGCCAACCGCGCCACCCGATCAGGCAGGAACCCCGGGGCCAGGAACCAGGACGCCACCGCGATCCGCGAAGCCCCCCGAGCCCTCAACCGCTCAACCGCCGCAGGCACCTCCGGCGAGGCCATCGAAGCAAAAGCCGCCTCGACCCCAGCCCACCCCGCACCAGCTGCCCACCGCCGAGCAATGGCCCGCACCGCCGCATTGGCCGGCTCATGCGAAGACCCGGCCCCAGCCAACACCACACCCACCGACCGGTCGTGCGACCGCACCCCGATCGACGCCAACCGACGCAACGCCGCCGACTCCAGCAACGGCGAAGGCCCCAACACCCCGGCGATCGTCACGTCCAACGACGGCAACCGAGCCTCAGCCACAGCCCCCGGCACATCCACCCGAGCGTGAAAAGCCTTGCCCAGCAACAACGGCACGACCACGGCCGACCGATGCCCGTCCCCACGCACAGCGTGTAGCACGTCACCCAGCCGAGGCGCGGACAAGTCCAAGAACGACGCCCGCACATCCAGCGAAGGCCGCAAAGCCCGCACGACGTCCAGCAACTCGTGCACGGTCGCGGCAGAGCGCGGATCCCGGCTGCCGTGTGCAACAGCCACCAAAGCGGTCACAGTGCACCCGACAGGCCACGTGCGCGCAGCACCGCCCGCTCCAACGGTCGGAACACCAGCAGCTCGATCCCGATACCCACCAACAAGATCAGGAAGATCGCCGCGATCACCATCGAGATGTCGTTCAACGACGACCCGTTGTGCAGGTACTGCCCCAAGCCCTCACCCAGCTGCGGCGAGGTGGCGATGATCTCCGCCGCCATCAGCGACCGCCACGAGAACGCCCAACCCTGCTTCAACCCGGCCAAGTACCCCGGCAGAGCAGCGGGCAGCAGGATGTGCCGGGCCGCCGCCAACCGACCCGCCCCGAGAGCCTGCCCGACGCGCGGCAGCAGCGGCGGGATCTGGTCGACGCCGGACACCAGGCCATTCGCGATCGACGGCACCGAGCCCATCAGCACCACGAAGTAGATCGTGGACGGGGTCGCGCCGAACCACAGGATGCCCGCCGGCACCCACGCCACCGACGGCAGCGACTGCAAACCCGTCAGCAGGGACCCGATCGCCGCCCGCACCACCCGCACCTTGGCGATCAACAACCCCAACGGCGTCGCGATGAGCACCGCCGTCAGGAAGCCGAGCACCGCCCGGTGCACCGACGTCCACAGCACGTCGAGCGCCCGGCCCGTCTCGATCGCCTCGGCGACCGCCGACCACACCGACAACGGCGAGGGCAGCTGGTACTCAGGCCAGAACGCCGCCGCCCACAGCGCCTGCCACACGCCCAGCAGCAGCGCGAACGCGATCAGCGGCGGCAGGGCGGTGCGGACGAAGCGCTTGCCCAGCGACGGGCGTTGTTCCTGCGACGGCGCGTCGAGCGCGTCCAGGCCCGCGCCGACCGCCGCCAGGTCGTTGTCAAGCCGCGGCGTGGCCACTGATCACCTCTCGCAGTCGGGCGGTGATGTCCTGCACGATCGCGGGCTCGTCACCGCCGACCGTGGACCACTCGCGCACCACGCGGCCGGGCCGCGAGGACAGCAGGACGACCCGCTGGCCCAGGCGCACGGCCTCGCGCACGTCGTGGGTGACGAACACGATCGCCGTCCCGGTCTCGCGCCACACCCGCACCAGCTCCGCCTGGAGGACGTCGCGGGTGATGGCGTCCAGCGCCGCGAACGGCTCGTCCATCAGCAGCAGGCCGGGCGTGCCCTCCTCGGCGCTGCCCAGCGTGGACGCCAGCGCCCGCGCCAGGGCCACGCGCTGGCGCATGCCGCCGGACAGCTCGTGCGGGCGCTTGTGGCCGGCCTCGCCCAGCCGCACCAGTTCCAGCAGCTCGCCGGCCTTCTCCCGGCGCGCGCCGCGCTTGACTCCGGCGAGCCGCAGCGGCAGCTCCACGTTGCGCGCGGCGGTCAGCCACGGCATCAGCGCGGCCTCCTGGAACATCACGGCGGGCCGCGAGGTGGTCAGGGTGATCGACCCCGAGGTGGGCGCGTCCAGGCCCGCGACCAGGTTGAGCAAGGTCGACTTGCCGCAGCCGGACGCGCCCAGCAGGCACACGAACTCGCCCGGCGCGACCCGCAGGTCGACGCCGTCGAGGGCCGTGACCGCGTTCGGTCCGTGCCCGAACGTCTTGCGCACCGCGGACAGGGTCACAGCTGCGTCCACAGTGGACGGAACGGTGGGCTCAAGCGTGGCGGTCATGGTGTGCCTGCCTTCCCCGAGTTACTTCTTGTCCAGCCCGGCGGTGTCCACGGTCGGCTTGCCCGCCGCCGTGAGCACCTTGTTCAGCAGCGTGAAGTCCGCGAGTCCGGCGACGTCCGCGGCTTCCTTGGCGACGCCCGCGGTGACCGCGTCCTTCGCCAGCTGCGGGAACGACTTGGCCTGCGGGTCCAGCGTCAGCGCGATGTTGTCGAACGCGCGGTCCAGCACCGGCTCGCCCAGCGACTTGCCGGTCAGCTTCTTCAGGGCGTCGTTGACGATCCTCTTGGCGTCGGCCTTGTTGGTCGACGCGAAGTCCGTGGCGGCCAGGTGGCCCTTCAGCAGCGCCTCGACGGTCTGCGGGTGCTCCTTGAGGAACTGCGTGCGCACCAGCAGCACGGTGGTCGGGAACTTGCCGCCCTCCCACAGGGTCTTCTCGTCCAGCAGGACCTTCGCGCCGGCGTCGAGCACCAGCCGCGACGACCACGGCTCCGGCGCCCACGCGCCGTGCACGTCGCCCTTCTTGAACAGGTCGAGCGACTGCGCGTTCTCCGTGTTGGTGACGTTGACCTGGTCCGCGCCCGCGCCCACGGCGATCTTCTGGTCGGACAGCCACTTCTTGAAGGCCACGTCCTGCGTGTTGCCCAGCTGCGGCGTGGTGATGACCTTGCCCTTGAGGTCGTTCACCGACGTGATCTCCGGCTTGACGACCAGCTGCGCGCCGCCGGACGTGGCGCCCGCGATGAGCCGCACGGCCTCGCCGTTCGACTTGGCGTAGGCGTTGATCGCCGGGCCGGACCCGATGAACGTGGCGTCCAGCGAGCCGCCGAGCAGCGCGTTGACCGCCTCGGGGCCGGCGTTGAAGGTCTGCGTGGTCAGCTTGGTGCTGCCCAGCTCCTTGGCGAACAGGCCCTGTTCCACGCCGACCAGGGCGGCGGCGTGGGTGACGTTGGGGAAGTAGCCCAGCCGCAGCTCGGCGGCGGCGCCCTTGTCCTCGGCCGGCGCGCCGGCGGCGTCGTTGCCGCGGTCGGCCCGTGAGCAGGCGGTCAGTGCGAGGAACGCGGTCAGTACAGCCAGTGACTTCGTCAGGGTGCTGCGCTTGCTCACGGCGGCGTCGGCCTTTCTAGGGGTCAGGGACCGGGGGAAACGAGGGCGTGGCTGTCCTGGGCGGAATTCCCGCCCCCGGTACAGCTGTCCACGCCGTCCAACTCCGGCAGCGGCGCCCCGACCAGGCCTGCGGCCAGCGTGCTGCCGTCTGACGCGTCGATGACCAGGAACGCGCCCGTGCGCCGGTCGCGCGTGTAGTCGTCGACGGGGACAGGCTCGGCCGTGCGGACCGAGACCTGGCCGATCTCGTTGAGGCCCAGGGAACCGGGGCTCTCGGTGCTCGACAGCTTCTGCTCGTCGAAGCGGTTGCGCAGTTCGGTCACGATCGCCTGCACGGTCCGGGTGCCGTGCTTGACCAGCACCCGCGCGCCCGGCGTGAGCGCCTTCTCGGCCAGCCAGCACACGGTGGCCTCGAACTCGTCGGTGACCTTGGGCGCGTCACCGGAGGCGATCAGGTCGCCGCGCGAGATGTCCAGGTCGTGCGCCAGCAGCAGCGTCACGGACTGGCCCGCGGCGGCCTCGTCCAGCGGACCGTCGGCGGTGTCGATCTTCTCGACGGTGCTGCGCAGCCCGGTGGGCAGGACGGTGATCTCGTCGCCCACGCGGACCGTGCCCGCCGCCACCTGCCCGGCGTAGCCCCGGTAGTCCGGGTACTCGGCCGTGCGCGGCCGGATGACGTACTGGACCGGGAACCGGAAGGGCGCGTCGTGCGGGTCGGGCTCGACGGGCACGGTCTCCAGGTGCTCCAGCAGGGTCGGGCCGGAGTACCACGGGGTCCGCTCCGACCGCTCCACCACGTTGTCGCCGGCCAGCGCGGACACCGGGATCTCCACCACCGCGTCCTCGGGGAAGCCGAGGGCCGTGGCGTGCGCGGTGAACTCCTTGGCGATGCGGGAGAAGGTGACCTCGTCGTGGTCGACCAGGTCGATCTTGTTCACCGCGAGGACCAACCGCGGCACCCCCAGCAGCGCGAGCACGGCGGCGTGGCGGCGCGTCTGCTCCACCACACCCTTGCGCGCGTCCACCAGGAGCACACCCAGTTGCGCCGTGGACGCTCCGGTCACCGTATTACGCGTGTACTGGACATGCCCGGGTGTGTCCGCCAACACGAAAGAACGCTTCGGGGTGGCGAAGTAGCGGTAGGCCACGTCGATCGTGATGCCCTGCTCCCGCTCGGAACGCAGGCCGTCGACGAGCAGGGACAGGTCGGGGGTGGTCAGGCCGCGGTCGGCGCTGGCCCGGTGCACGGCGTCCAGCGTGTCCGCCAGCACGGACTTGGTGTCGTAGAGCAGCCTGCCGACCAGCGTGGACTTACCGTCGTCCACGCTGCCCGCGGTGGCCAGCCTCAACAGGTCGCTCATGGTTAGAAGTAGCCCTCCCGCTTGCGGTCCTCCATCGCGGCCTCCGACAACCGGTCGTCGGCCCTGGTCGCACCGCGCTCGGTCAACCGCGACGCGGCGACCTCCGCGATGACGGCCTCGATGTCCGCCGCGTCCGACTCGACCGCGCCGGTGCACGAACCGTCGCCGACGGTCCGGTACCGCACGGTCTTGTTCACGAGCTGCTCGCCGTCACGCGGGCCGCCCCACGGGCCTTCCGCCAGCCACATGCCATCGCGCAGGTACACCTCGCGCTGGTGCGCGTAGTAGATCGACGGCAATTCGATCCCCTCCCGCGCGATGTAGTGCCAGACGTCCAGCTCGGTCCAGTTGGAGAGCGGGAATACCCGCACATGTTCCCCCGGACGGTGCCTCCCGTTGTAGAGGTTCCACAATTCGGGACGCTGCCGTCGCGGCTCCCACTGGCCGAAGGCGTTGCGCAGGCTGAAAATGCGCTCCTTGGCGCGGGCGCGCTCCTCGTCACGACGTCCGCCGCCGAACACGGCGTCGAACTTGTGGTTGGTGATCGCGTCCAGCAAAGGCACTGTTTGCAAGGGGTTTCGGGTGCCGTCGGGGCGCTCGGCGAGCCTGCCGTCGTCGATGTAGTCCTGCACGCTCGCTACTTCCAGGCGCAGGTTGTACTTCTCGACGGTGCGGTCGCGGAAGTCGATGACCTCTTGAAAGTTGTGTCCGGTATCGACATGTAGGAGGGGGAAAGGAACCGGCGCGGGCCAGAACGCTTTCACCGCCAAGTGCAGCAGCAGCGTCGAGTCCTTGCCGCCGGAGAACAGGATCACCGGCCGGTCGAACTCGCCCGCGACCTCGCGGAAGATGTGGATCGCCTCGGATTCCAGGCGTCCCAACGTGTCCAGAGCTGTGCCCACGCTCATCCGTGCAACCCGCATTCCGTCTTCGAAGTACCGGCCCAGCGGCCACTGCGCGGGTCCTGACCCGGCAGCGGCTTCGACGTGCACGGGGCGCACCCGATGGACAGGTAGCCCTCCTGCACCAACGGGTTCTCCAGGATCCCGTGCTCGGCGATGTAGGCGTTGAAGCGCTCGTCCGACCACGGCGCGATCGGGTTGACCTTCACCAGCCCGTTGCGGTCGTCCCACTGCACGATCGGGGTGTTCGCCCGGGTGGGCGCGTCCACGCGGCGCACGCCGGTCACCCACGCGTCGTAGTTGGCCAGCGTGCGCTGCAACGGGATCACCTTGCGCAGCTGGCAGCAGCGGTTCGGGTCGGTCTTGTTCAGCAGCCCGAACTGGGCCTCCTGGTCGGCCACCGACTGCTCGGCCGCCGCGTTGACGATCCGCACCTCCGGGTAGACCAGGTCCACCGCGTCGCGGGTGCCGATGGTCTCGGCGAAGTGGTAGCCGGTCTCCAGGAACAGCACGTCCACGTCCGGCTTGACCTTGGTGGCCAGGTCGACCAGCACGGCGTCCTGCATGTTCGAGGCGACGATCCAGCTGTCGCCGAACGTGCGGGCGACCCACGCGAGGGCTTCCTCGGCGGTGGCGTCGGCCAGTTCCACCGAGGCGGCCTCGGCGATCACCTTCAGTTCCTCGACCCTGGTGGGGGCGGTCATCGCTGAACCTCCTGCGGAAGGTTGAGACCCACGAACTTGACGGTGAAAACACGGCGGCACGAAGCGCAGAGCCAGGAGTACGACGGCTCTTCCTGCGGACGCAGGTCCTCGTCGCCGCAGTACGGGCAGTAGAAGGGGGTCGCGCGCTCGCTCACTTGAGATCAGCCTCGTCCGCGCGGGCGACCCATTGGGCGAAGCGCTCGTCGTCCTTGCGCTGCGCCACGAAGTTGCGCACCACCCGCTCGACGTACCCGGACAGCTCGTCCGCGGTCACCTTGTGGCCGCGCAGCTTCCGGCCGAACCCGGCGTCCAGGCCCAGGCCGCCGCCCAGGTGCACCTGGAAGCCCTCGACCTGGTTGCCGTCGTGGTCGGTGACGATCTGGCCCTTGAGCCCGATGTCCGCGGTCTGGATGCGGGCGCACGAGTTGGGGCAGCCGTTGATGTGCACCGAGATCGGGGCGGTGACACCCTCGACGATGTCGGCCAGGCTCGATTCCAGCGCGGACACCAGGTCGACCGCCCGCGCCTTGGTCTCGACGATCGCGAGCTTGCAGAACTCGATGCCGGTGCACGCCATCACGCCCCGCCGCCACGGCGACGGCTCGGTCTGGAGGCCCAGCTTGGCCAGGTCCGCCTGGAGCGCCTTGACCTCGGACTCCGGGACGTCCAGCACGACCAGCTTCTGCTGCGGCGTCAACCGGACCCGGGTGGACCCGGCCCGCTCCGCCACCTTGGCCACCTCGACCAGCGTGGACCCGGTGACCCGGCCCGCGATCGGGGCCGCGCCGACGTAGAACAGGCCGTCCTTCTGCCGGTGGACGCCGATGTGGTCGCGCGGGACCTCGGGCACCTCGGGCGCCGGGCCGTCGATCAGCTTGCGCTTGAGGTACTCGTCCTCCAGCACCTGCCGGAACTTCTCCGCGCCCCAGTCGGCGACCAGGAACTTGATCCGCGCCCGGTGCCGCAGCCGCCGGTAGCCGTAGTCGCGGAAGACGCTGATCACGCCCTCCCACACGTCCGGCACCTCGTCCAGCGGCACCCACGTGCCAAGCCGCTTGGCGATCATCGGGTTGGTGGACAGGCCGCCGCCGACCCACAGGTCGAAACCGGGGCCGTGCTCGGGGTGGTCCACGCCGACGAAGGCGATGTCGTGGATCTCGTGCGCCACGTCCGGCAGGCCGGAGATCGCGGACTTGAACTTGCGCGGCAGGTTGGAGTAGCGCGGGTCGCCGATGTAGCGGCGGAGGATCTCGTCGATCGCGGGCGTGCCGTCGATCACCTCGTCCTCGGCGAGGCCCGCCACCGGCGAGCCGAGCACCACGCGCGGGCTGTCGCCGCAGGCCTCCATCGTGGTCAGGCCCGCCGCCTCCAGCTTCTGCCAGATGGTGGGGACGTCCTCGATGCGGATCCAGTGGTACTGCACGTTCTGCCGGTCGGTGATGTCGGCGGTGTCGCGCGCGTAGGTCTGGGACAGCTCGCCGATCAGCGCGAGCTGGCTGGTGGTGAGGCGACCGCCGTCGATGCGGACGCGCAGCATGAAGTACTCGTCGTCGAGCTCTTCGGGTTCCAGCGTGGCCGTGCGACCGCCGTCGATGCCGGGCTTGCGCTGGGTGTAGAGGCCGTACCAGCGGAAACGGCCACGCAGGTCGGCGGGGTCGATCGAGTCGAACCCGCGGTGCGCGTAGATGTTCTCGATCCGAGACCGGACGTTGAGCGGGTTGTCGTCCTTCTTGCTCCGCTCGTTGGGGTTCAGCGGCTCGCGGTAGCCCAGCGCCCACTGCCCCTCACCCCGGCGCTGCTTGGGGCGCGGGGGTGTCGTCGTCGGGGGGACCATCTCGTCCTCCGGGTTTCGGGGCGCTGGTGCGCGTGCGAGTCCCGGTGGATCCGTGGTGGGGGTCTCGTCAGCGCACCCGGCGCCGACGGGAACATGAGTCGGGCGCGGGCTATGCCGAGCTGCGGCACATCGCGCTGGAAACACGACGGAAGTCCACGTGGCGGCGGACCACCAGGCGCACTCCGTTCGACGTCATGGTTTGCAGCGTGCCACGCGTCCACCCCGTGGTCCACCGCCATCCGCATGGTGGGACGGGGGTCGCGGTCCTGCTAAGTGGGAGGATGGGTCCATGCCCTCCGCTCTGCCGACCGGCGACCCCGCGCCCCCGGACGGCTCACTGCCGGTGACCGCGCTGGCGGGTCTCGGCACCCGCCCGTTCGGGGTGTACGTGCACGTGCCGTTCTGCGCGACCCGCTGCGGCTACTGCGACTTCAACACCTACACCGCCGGTGAGCTGGGCACTTCCGCCTCCCCGCAGTCCTGGCTGGAGGGGTTGCGGCGCGAGTTGGACCTGGCTGCGGGCGTCCTGGGCACCCCGCCGCCGGTGGACACCGTGTTCGTGGGCGGTGGCACACCGTCACTGCTGGGGGCGTCCGGGTTGGCGGACGTCCTCGATGCGGTGAGAGCGTCCTTCGGCCTGGCGGGTGACGCGGAAGTCACTACGGAGTCCAACCCCGAGTCCACCTCGCCGGAGTTCTTCGCGGCCATCCGTGACGCTGGTTACACGCGGGTGTCGCTGGGCATGCAGTCGGCGGCCCGGCACGTCCTGGCGGTCCTCGACCGCGTCCACACCCCGGGCCGCCCGGTCGCGGCGGCCCGCGAGGCGCGGGCGGCCGGGTTCGACCACGTGAACCTGGACCTCATCTACGGGACGCCGGGGGAGACGCTCGACGACCTGCGCGCGTCCCTGGAGGCCGTGTACTCGTCGGGCGTGGACCACGTGTCGGCGTACGCGCTGATCGTGGAGGAGGGGACGGCGCTGGCGCGGCGGGTGCGGCGCGGCGAACTCCCGATGCCCGACGACGACGTGCTGGCGGACAAGTACGAGCTGATCGACACCGCCATGACCGCGCAGGGCCTGCGCTGGTACGAGGTGTCCAACTGGGCGGCCTCGGAGGCAGCCCAGTGCCGGCACAACGTCCTGTACTGGCAGGGCGCCGACTGGTGGGGTGCCGGTCCGGGCGCGCACAGCCATGTCGGCGGGGTCCGGTGGTGGAACGTGAAGCACCCGGCGAAATACGCGTCCCTGCTGGCCTCGGGGACCTCCCCGGCGGCGGGCCGGGAGCTGCTGTCCCCGGAGGACCGGCGGGTGGAGCGCATCCTGCTGGAGCTGCGCTTGGCCGTGGGCCTGCCGGTGGACGTCCTCGACGACGAGGGGCGCGCCGAGGCGAAGATCGCCGTGCGGGACGGGCTGCTGGAGGAATCGGCTTACGTCGAAGGCCGGTGCGTGCTGACCGACCGGGGCCGGCTGCTGGCCGACGCGGTGGTCCGCCGGCTCACGTGAGCCGGACGCCCGCCGATTAGCCGCTCACGCGGTAATCCAACGGCCCGTAGACCCGGTCCACCTTGTGGTCCGGCTCGGTCTCCAGGAACGGCCCGACGGGGGTCGCGTCGGACCGGACGGACTCACGCAAAGCGCTCTGAATGTGGCGGAGCACACCGCACGCTGTCCACGGCGGCCGAACCCGCACCACAGAGTTTCCCTACGACGCGTCCTACCTCCGTAAACTCGGGGTGAAGAAGGTCGTCGATGTGGAGGTGAAGCGCGTGAACGCGGACGAGCGCCGGTTCGAGGTGCTGCGCGCCATCGTCGCCGACTACGTCTCCAACCAGGAGCCCGTCGGGTCGAAAGCGCTGGTCGAGCGGCACAACCTGGGCGTTTCGAGCGCGACCGTGCGCAACGACATGGCCGCGTTGGAGGAGGAGGGGTTCATCACCCAGCCGCACACCAGCGCCGGCCGCGTGCCCACCGACAAGGGGTACCGGCTGTTCGTCGACCGGCTCAGCGACGTCAAGCCGCTGTCGTCGGCCGAGCGGCGGGCCATCCGCAGCTTCCTCGACGGCGCCTACGACCTGGACGACGTGCTGCGCCGCAGCGTGCGCCTGCTCGCCCAGCTCACCCGGCAGGTGGCGGTCATCCAGTACCCGACGCTGAGCCGGTCCACCGTGCGGCACCTGGAAGTGCTCGCCATCACACCCGCCCGGCTGATGCTGGTGCTCATCACCGACACCGGCCGGGTGGACCAGCGCAGCGTCGACCTCGGCGACGTCATCACCGAGGAGAACGTCGCCCGGATGCGGTCCCTGCTCAACGCCGCGATGGTCGGCAAGCGGCTCGCGGACGCGTCCGCCGAGGTCGCCGAGCTGCCCGACCTCGTGCCCGCCGAGCTGCGCGACGCGGTCACGCGGGTGAGCACCGTGCTGATCGAATCCCTGGTCGAGCACCCGGAAGAGCGACTGGTGCTGGGTGGCACCGCGAACCTCACCCGCAACGTGGCAGACTTCCCCGGTTCCCTGCGCCAGGTGCTGGAGGCGTTGGAGGAGCAGGTCGTGGTGCTCAAGCTGCTCGCCGCGGCCCGCGACCCCGGCACGGTCCTGGTGCACATCGGCGAGGAGAACGAGGCGGCCGAGATGCGCAGCACCTCGGTCGTGTCCATCGGCTACGGCAGCCGGGACAAGCTGCTCGGGGGCATGGGAGTGGTGGGTCCGACGCGGATGGACTACCCGGGGACGATGGCGGCCGTGCTCGCGGTCGCCGGGTACGTCGGGGAGATCCTCACCTCCAGCTGAGCCGGGAACACCGAAGGCGCACAAGACGTTTCGCAAGCGAGCGAGCGCGCGACCGCGCGCGCCCGCAGGAGGACACACGGTGGCGAGGGACTACTACGGCACGCTCGGGGTCTCCAAGAACGCGACACCCGAGGAGATCAAGCGCGCCTACCGCAAGCTCGCGCGCCAGCTGCACCCGGACGTCAACCCCAACGAGGAAGCCCGCTTCAAGGAGGTCACGGCCGCCTACGAGGTGCTGTCGGACCCCAAGAAGCGGCAGGTCGTCGACCTGGGCGGCGACCCGTTGGAGCCGGGCGGCGGCGGGATGCGCGACCCGTTCGCGGGCGCGGGGTTCGGTCTCGGCGACATCATGGACGCGTTCTTCGGCGCGGCCGGCGGTGGCCAGCGCGGCCCGCGCAGCCGGGTGCAGCCCGGCTCCGACGCGCTGATCCGGCTGGCCATGACGCTGGAGGAGTGCGCGGCGGGCGCGTCCCGGGAGCTGACCGTCGACACGGCCATCCTGTGCGACGTCTGCACGGGCAGCGGCTGCGCCGAGGGCTCGTCCCCGGTGCGCTGCGACACGTGCGGCGGGCGCGGCGAGGTGCAGTCGGTGCAGCGCTCGTTCCTGGGCCAGGTGGTCACGGCGCGGCCGTGCCCGGTGTGCCGCGGGTTCGGCGAGGTCATCCCCGACCCGTGCCGCCAGTGCGCGGGCGAGGGCCGGGTCCGGTCGCGGCGCACCATCTCGGTGCAGATCCCGCCCGGCGTCGCCGAGGGCATGCGGGTGCGGCTCGCGGGCCAGGGCGAGGTCGGCTCGGGCGGCGGACCGGCCGGTGACCTCTACGTCGAGGTCGAGGAGATCCCGCACGAGGTCTTCGAGCGCGACGGCGTGAACCTGCACTGCTCGGTGCGCATCCCGATGACCACGGCCGCGCTCGGCGCGGTCCTGCCGCTGGCCACGTTGGACGGCGAGGAGGAGCTGGAGATCGAGCCCGGCACCCAGCCGAACACGGAGCTGGTGCTGACCGGTCGCGGGATGCCGAGGCTGCGCTCCAGCGGCCGGGTGGACGGGCGGGGCGACCTGCACGTGCACCTGGAGGTCGTGGTGCCCACCAAGCTCGACGCCCGCCAGACCGAGCTGCTGCGGGAGCTGGCCACGGTGCGTGGCGAGGAAGAGCCGTCGCTGGCGCACAACGGCAAGGGCGGCGGGGGGCTGTTCTCGCGCTTGCGCTCCGGGCGCGGGCACCGGTGACGCTGCCGGTCTTCCTGGTCGCCGCGCTGCCCTCCGGGTCCGAGGCCGTCCTGGACGGTCCGGAGGGCAGGCACGCCGCCACCGTGCGCCGGTTGCGCGCGGGGGAGGAGCTGGTGCTCTCCGACGGTTCCGGCGCGCAGGTGCGCTGCGAGGTCGTCGAGGCGTCGAAGGACTCGCTGCGGCTGCGTGTGGTGGAGCGCTGGGTCGTGCCCGCGCCCGCCCTGCGGGTCGTGGTGGCGCAGGCGCTGGTGAAGGGCGACCGGGGCGAGCTGGCCGTGGAACTGGCCACCGAGGCGGGCGTGGACGGCGTGGTGCCGTGGAAAGCGTCCCGGTGCGTCACCAAATGGGACGACGGGCCGCGCGGCGCGAAAGCGTTGGAACGCTGGCGGGCGACCGCCCGGGAGGCCGCGAAGCAGGCCCGGCGCGCCCGCGTGCCGGAGGTCGCCGAACCGGTCACGACGGCCGGCTTGGTCCGTCTGGCGCAGTCGGCTGCTGTTGCATTGGTTTTGCACGAGTCGGCGTCGGACTCCGTCAGGTCGGTCGAGCTCCCCCGCGAGGGTGACGTGCTGCTCGTGGTCGGGCCCGAAGGCGGCATTGCTGAAGAAGAGCTGAAGGCATTGACGCAGGCAGGCGCGCACGTTGTGCGACTGGGTCCTACCGTTCTGCGAGCTTCGACGGCCGCCGCCGTGGCTTTGGGTGCGCTGGGTGTGCTGACCGATCGCTGGCGGTAATGGGCGTCGCGTTCTTCTGGCGAACGTCGGAAATAGGGGTTACTCTCATGGCCTGAGGGGTTGCATTGGTCTAGTCGGATTCGGCCCTTCAGAGCAGACTCGCCGGACACCTCCCCCCTCGGTCCGGCGTCGCCGCGT
Source organism: Saccharothrix sp. CCNWYY140 (assembly GCF_037401995.1). Classification (NCBI taxonomy): domain Bacteria; kingdom Bacillati; phylum Actinomycetota; class Actinomycetes; order Pseudonocardiales; family Pseudonocardiaceae; genus Saccharothrix; species Saccharothrix sp. CCNWYY140. Next base: position 15,712 of record NZ_JBBEGC010000061.1, on the reverse strand, counting down.
CGCGGTGGGGCGACCCCCAGGTCCCATCGCGACGCGGCCCCTTTTTATGTGGAGGGGTTTCTCTTGCGGCGTGTCGACTACGGCACTCATCCGAGCCAGTTCGGTGAATTGTCGTCACCGGCCGGCGGTGATTCGTTCCCCGTTGTCGTCGTCATCCACGGCGGTTTCTGGCACCAGCGCTACGGACTCGAACTCGGGCGGCCCCTGGCGGCCGATCTGGCGGCGCACGGGGTGCGGGCGTTCAACGTCGAGTACCGGCGGGTGGCCGGCGGCGGCGGGTGGCCGGAGACCGGTGACGACGTCCTGGCGGCCATAGACGCCCTTGATGCCGACGTGGTGACCCTGGGCCATTCGGCGGGCGGCCACCTGGCCGTGTGGGCGGCGGCCCGGCACCCGCGCGTGGTCGGGGCCGTGGCCCAGGCCGGTGTCCTGGACTTCCTCCAGCACCCGCAGATCACCACCCGTGCCGCCGAACTGCTCGGCGGGACGCCCGACGAGGTGCCCGCGCGGTACGCCGACGCCTCGCCCGCGGCCCTGCTGCCCATCACCAAGCCGATGGTCCTGGTGCACGGCACCGACGACGAGGACGTGCCCGTGGCGCAGAGCGAGGCCTTCGCGGCTGCGAGCGGCGCCGAGCTGGCCGTGCTGCCCGGCGTGGGTCACATGGAGTTGATCGACGTCGAGCACCCGGCGTGGACGGTCTGCCGCGACGCCGCGCTCCGGCTGGCCCGCTAGCCTGCCGGGCATGTCCTCCGACTGCCTGTTCTGCCGGATCGTCAAGGGCGAGATCCCGGCGACCATCGTCCACGAGACCGAGACGACCACGGCGTTCCGCGACATCTCGCCCCAGGCCCCGACCCACGTGGTGCTGGTGCCCAAGCTGCACTCGCCGGACGCGGTGTCCCTGGTCAAGGCCGCGCCGGGCGTCCTGGACGACCTGTTCCGCGCGGCCGGCGAGGTGGCCGAGGCGGAGGGCCTGGGCACCGGCTACCGCCTGCTGTTCAACACCGGCGAGGACGCCGGCCAGACCGTCTTCCACGCCCACCTGCACCTGCTCGGCGGACGCAAGCTCGGCGCCCTCGCCTAACCCAGCGCCTGCATCACCGGCGCCCACAGGCGGTCACGGGCGCCGGTGAACTCCCCACGCACCATCAGGTCCACCTCGAACCGCTGCGGCATGCCGTGCTCGGTCAACCAGGCCGCCAGCTCCGGGTCCCGCACGTCCACCCGCGCCGGACCCTCGGCCACGTCGCTGATCAGCGCCTTCGCCTCCGCCAGGGAGCCCGCGACGACCGGGCCGACCACCAGCCGGTTCGTGTTGAGCCAGGAGCCGACGAACCCGTCCGGCGACACCCGCACCTCCCGCGCGAAGTCGAAGTACTCCGCCCACATCGCCGACCGGTCCGCGCCGAACACCTTCGCGTCCTCGGCCACCAGCCGCTCCCGGTCGGTCACCGGCTCGCTCACCCCCGCCGCCGGCACGTCCAACGTGCCGAAGTGGGCGGCGACCATCCCGACGGACCGGAACCCGAGCTTCTCGTAGAGCGGCTTGCCGAACTGGGTCGCGAACAACGACGCCACGGGCGTCCCGGCGGCCTCCAGGGCGTGCTCGACCAGCCGCCGCCCCAGGCCGCGCCCGCCGTGCGAGGACGCCACCAGCACCATGCTCACCGCCGCGTGCTCGTCACCGAACCGGGTGATGATCGTCGTCCCGACCAGGCGCGGGCCGTCGACCAGCCCGAAACCGGCGCCGACCCGCAGCAGGAACTCCCACTTGGTGTGTTCCGGCGGCCAGCCCCGGTCGGCGGCGAGGGTGACGCAGGCGGGCACGTCGGCCAAGGTCAGGGTGCGCACAACGGTCACACCGACGAGTACACCCGACCCGTCCACCCGGTTTCTTACTCCGGTGCGGACTGTCGGTGCAGGCGGCTAGCATCGAGTGCGGTAGGTCAAGTTCACCACGAGTTCGGCGCGAGCGCGCAGGAAGCAGGCCCGAGGCCACGTGGCCGACACCGCAGACACCACGCCGCAGGCAGGCCCTGCGGCCGACGCCCAGTCCAAGTTCGCCGTGCCCGACGGCGCGGTGCTCGCCCTGCTCGGGTCGCGCGACGAGAACCTCCGGCTCGCCGAGGAACTGCTCGACGCCGACGTCCACGTGCGCGGCAACGAGATCACCCTCTCCGGCAAGCCCGCCGACGTGGCGTTCGCGGAGCGCGTGTTCTCCGAGCTGGTGACCCTGGCCAACCGCGGCCAGGAGGTCGGCCCGGACACGGTCCGCCGCACGGTGGCCATGCTGTCCGCGGGCACCGGCGAGTCGCCCGCCGAGGTGCTGAGCCTGGACATCATCTCCCGCCGCGGCCGGACGATCCGGCCGAAGACGCTGAACCAGAAGCACTACGTCGACGCGATCGACAAGAACACGGTCGTGTTCGGCATCGGCCCGGCGGGCACGGGCAAGACGTACCTGGCGATGGCGAAGGCCGTGCAGGCGCTCCAGGCCAAGCAGGTCAACCGCATCATCCTGACCCGGCCGGCGGTCGAGGCGGGCGAGCGGCTGGGCTACCTGCCGGGCACCCTGTACGAGAAGATCGACCCGTACCTGCGCCCCCTGTACGACGCGCTGCACGACATGGTCGACCCGGAGTCGATCCCGCGCCTGACCCAGGCCGGCACGATCGAGGTCGCGCCCCTGGCTTACATGCGTGGCCGCGCGCAGCCCGTCGACACGAAGGTCCTCACGCCCGGGGGTTTCCGCCCGATCGGCGAGTTGCAGGTCGGCGACCTGGTGATCGGCTCGAACGGCGAGCCGACCCCGGTGCTGGGCGTGTACCCGCAGGGCGAGAAGGACATCTACCGGGTCACCGCCCAGGACGGCGCGTCCACCCTGTGCTGCGGCGACCACCTGTGGACCGTCCGCACGGCTTCCGACCGCCGCCGGAACAAGCCGTGGCGGGTGCTGGAGACGAAGGAGATGATCGGCAACCTCCGCGCGGCACACGCCCGCCGGTACGAGTTGCCGATGCTCAGCGCACCGGTGTGCCACCCGGAGCAGGACGTCCCGCTGGACCCGTACGCGCTCGGCCTCCTGCTCGGCGACGGCTGCCTGACCGGCAAGACCACCCCGAGCTTCGCCACCGACGACCTCGACCTCGCCCGCGCGCTGGAGGAAGCCATCCCCGGCGTCGAAGCGCGCTGGAAGGGCGGCGTCGACTACACGCTCAACCGCGTCCGCTCGGCCGGCGATGTGATCACGCTGGAGAACCCGGTCACGGCCGCGCTGCGGGAGCTGAAGCTGGTCGGCACGCGGTCGGGGACGAAGTTCGTCCCGGAGGTCTACCTGCGCAACAGCGCCGAGGTGCGCCTCGCGGTGCTCCAGGGTCTGCTGGACGCCGACGGCGGCCCGGTGACCCAGCTCGGCCGCACGTGCCGCGTCCAGTACGCGACTACCTCGCCGTGGCTGCGTGACGACGTGGTCGAGCTGGTTCGCTCCCTCGGTGGTGTCGCGTACGTGCGCTGCCGCCCGGCCAGTGGCCGCAAGCCCGGGTTCGCGGGTGGTCGGCCGGTGCACTACCGCCACGACGCGTACGTGCTCGACATCCGGCTGCCGGAGGGCGTCGAGCCGTTCCGCCTCGCTCGCAAGCGCGCCAAGTACCGCGCGACCGGCGGCGGTCGGCCGATGCGGTTCATCGACAGCATCGAGCCGGCCGGGCGTGCGGAAGCGGTGTGCATCCAGGTCGCGGCGGCTGACTCGCTGTACGTGACCGAGGACCACCTGCTCACGCACAACACGCTCAACGACGCCTTCATCATCCTCGACGAGGCGCAGAACACCACGCCCGAGCAGATGAAGATGTTCCTCACCCGGTTGGGCTTCGGCTCCAAGATCGTGGTGACCGGCGACATCACCCAGGTCGACCTGCCCGGCGGGCAGCGGTCCGGGCTGAAGGTCGTCAAGGACATCCTCGAAGGCGTGGACGACGTCCACTTCTCCATCCTGACCAGCAACGACGTGGTCCGCCACCGGCTGGTCGCGGACATCGTGGACGCCTACGAGAAGTGGCAGGTCGAGCAGGACGAACGCGACCTCGGCCAGGACCGGCAGAGCCACGCCGGACCCGGTGCGAGGTCCCGGGGGCACCGGCGGGGACGATAGGCGCCGTGAGCATCGAGATCGCGAACGAGTCGGGCGTGGCGGTGGACGAGCCGTCCATCGTCGCCGCCGCCCGATTCGCGCTGGACCGCATGGGTGTCAGCCCGCTGGCGGAGCTGTCCGTCCTGCTGGTGGAGCTGGACGTGATGGCCGACCTGCACCAGCGCTGGATGGACCTGCCCGGCCCGACCGACGTCATGGCCTTCCCGATGGACGAGCTGGACTCGGCCCGCCGCCCCGACGCGACGGGCCTGGGTCCGGCGCTGCTCGGGGACATCGTGCTGTGCCCCGAGTTCGCCAAGGACCAGGCCAAGAAGGCGGGCCACAGCCTGCTGGACGAGCTGCACCTGCTGACCGTGCACGGCGTGCTGCACCTGCTGGGCTACGACCACGCCGAGCCCGCGGAGGAGCGCGAGATGTTCACCCTCCAGAACCGCATCCTGGGCGACTTCCGCACGGCGACCGCCGAGGCCGAGCGCAAGTCGGCCCAGCGCGAGGCGGACTCCAAGCTGCTCGGGGCGGTGGGCCTGGAGGACTCCGACGAGACCTCCGGCAGGCCCGACCCCGACGCCTGACCCGGGGGCCGTGGTGAGCGGGGACTCCACCAGCCTCATCGTCCTGGCCGTGGCCCTGGTGCTGGCGGCGGGCGTGTTCGCGGGCGCGGACGCGGCGCTGGGCACCGTGTCGCGGGCGCGGGTCGAGGCGTTGCTGCGGCAGGGCCGGGCGGGCGCGCGGCAGTTGATCCAGGTGCTGGCCGACCGGCCGCGGCACGTCAACCTGCTGCTGTTGCTGCGGCTGGGCTGCGAGCTGTCGGCGACCGTTCTGGTGACCGTGGTGTGCCTGCGGTCGATCGAGACCGGCTGGGTGGCCGTGCTGGTCGCGGGCCTGAGCATGCTGGTGGTGTCGTACGTGCTGGTCGGCGTCGGCCCGCGCACGTTGGGCCGGCAGCACCCGTACGCGGTGAGCCTGCTGGCCGCCGGGCCGATCCGGGTGCTCGGGCGCGTGCTCGGTCCGTTGTCGCGGCTGCTGATCCTGGTCGGCAACGCGATCACGCCGGGCAAGGGCTTCCGCGAGGGCCCGTTCTCCTCGGAGGTCGAGCTGCGCGAGCTGGTCGACATGGCGCAGGAGCGCGGCGTCGTGGACGAGGACGAGCGCGAGATGATCCACTCGGTGTTCGAGCTGGGCGACACCATCGCGCGCGAGGTGATGGTGCCGCGCACGGAGATCGTGTGGATCGAGCAGGCGAAGTCGGTGCGGCAGGCGCTGGCGCTGTCGTTGCGCACCGGGTACACGCGGGTGCCGGTGATCGGCGAGAGCGTGGACGACATCGTCGGCGTGGTGAACCTGAAGGACCTGGTGCGGCGGACGCTGGCGGCGGAGCCGAACGGGACCGTGGTCGCCGACGTGATGAAGCCGGCGTCGTTCATCCCGGACTCGAAGCCGATCGCGGACCTCCTGCGCGAGATGCAGCTGTCCCGCAACCACCTGGCGATCGTGGTGGACGAGTACGGCGGCACGGCGGGCCTGCTGACGATCGAGGACATCCTGGAGGAGATCGTCGGCGAGATCACCGACGAGTCCGACACCGACGACCGGCCGCCGGTCGAGCACCTGGCGGACGGTTCGGTGAGGGTGAGCGCGCGGCTGCCGGTGGACGACCTGGACGCGCTGTTCGGCACCGAGTTGGACGACCACGAGGTGGAGACCGTGGGCGGCCTGCTGGCGCAGCGCCTGGGCCGGGTGCCGCTGCCCGGCACGGAGGCGGAGATCGCGGGCCTGCGCATGCGGGCCGAGGGCGGCAAGGACGAACGCGGGCGGATGCGCATCACGACGGTGCTGGTCCGCCCGGTGCTCGACGCAGACGACGACGAGGGGACCCCCGGTGAGTGAGCTAGACCCCGAGGACCAGAAGATCATCACCCTGGCGAGGTCGGCCCGCGCCCGCACGGGCGCTCTCGAAGGTGCCGCCGTCCGCGACACCGACGGCCGCACCTATGCCGCCACGACGGTCGCCCTGCCTTCCCTGAAGCTGACTGCTCTCCAGGCGGCGGTCGCGGCGGCCGTGTCCAGCGGGGCGGAGGGCTTGGAGGCGGCGGCCGTGGTGACCGGCGCTTCGGAGTTGGACGAGGCCTCGGTGTCCGCGGTCCGCGACCTGACGGCGTCCGCTCCCGTGCTGCGCGCCGACGCGTCCGGTGCGCTCGTCGAGACCGTCTGAATGCGCAACTACGTCACGGTGTGCCGCGGCTGCTGCTGCGGCACCACCAAGAAGCACCCCGACTACGACCACGAGGCCCAGCTCCAGCGCTTGCAGGAGGTGGCGGCCCAGTCCGGCGGCACGGTCCGCCTGCGCGTCGCCGACTGCCTGGACGCGTGCGAGAACTCGAACGTGATCGTCGTGAAGCCCGCCGGGGCCAAACCGGTGTGGCTGGGCTTCGTCCTGCACGACGCGATCATGGACGACCTGGAGAAGTGGCTGCGCAACGGCGGCCCGCTGCCGCAGGTCCTCGAACTCAACCGGATCACGCCCCCCAAGGCGTAGTGGCACAGGGGTGGTCCGGCGGGTTTCCCGGGCACAGGGACAATGGGGGGATGGATGGTTACCGCTCCGGGTTCGCGTGCTTCGTCGGCCGGCCCAACGCAGGCAAGTCGACGCTGACCAACGCGCTGGTGGGGACCAAGGTCGCGATCACCTCCAGCAAGCCCCAGACGACCCGGCACACCATCCGGGGCATCGTGCACCGCGAGGACGGCCAGCTCGTGCTGGTCGACACCCCCGGCCTGCACCGCCCCCGGACGCTGCTCGGCCAGCGCCTGAACGACCTGGTCCGCGAGACCTGGTCGGAGGTGGACGTCGTCGGGTTCTGCGTGCCGGCCGACCAGAAGGTGGGGCCGGGGGACAAGTTCATCGCCGCCGAGCTGGAGAAGATCGCCAAGCGCACCCCGGTCATCGGGATCGTCACCAAGACCGACCTGGTCAGCCAGCAGCAAGTGGCCGAACAGCTGCTCGCGCTCCAGGGTGTGATGGAGTTCGCCGACCTCATCCCGGTCTCCGCGCAGAGCGGCTACCAGGTGGACGCCCTGTCCGACCTGCTGGTCGGCAAGCTCCCCGAGGGGCCTGCGCTCTACCCGGACGGCGAGCTGACCGACGAGCCCGAGCAGACGCTGGTCGCCGAGCTGATCCGCGAGGCCGCGCTGGAGGGCGTGCGGGACGAGCTGCCGCACTCCATCGCGGTCGTGGTGGAGGAGATGCTGCCCCGCGAGGGCCGGGACGACCTGGTGGACATCCACGCCAACGTGTTCGTGGAGCGCCCCAGCCAGAAGGCGATCATCCTGGGCCACCGGGGCGAGCGGCTCAAGCAGGTCGGCATCACCTCCCGCCGGCACATCGAGAAGCTGCTGGGCACCCGCGTGTACCTGGACCTGCACATCAAGATCGCCAAGGACTGGCAGCGCGACCCGAAGCAGCTCCGTAGACTCGGGTTCTGATGGCCAACCTGTACCGGGACACGGGCGTGGTCCTCCGGGTGCAGAAGCTCGGCGAGGCGGACCGGATCATCACCCTGCTCACCCAGAAGCACGGCAAGGTGCGCGCGGTCGCCAAGGGCGTGCGGCGGACGTCGTCGCGGTTCGGCGCGCGGCTGGAGCCGTTCGGGCACGTGGACGTCCAGTTCTACCCGGGCCGGTCGCTGGACGTGGTGACCCAGGTGCAGACCCTCGACGCCTTCCACGTCGACCTGGTGGACGACTACCAGCGGTACACGGCCGCGTGCGCCGTGCTGGAGACCGCCGACCGGCTCACCGCCGAGGAGGGCGAACCCGTCCTGCGGCTGTACCTGCTGGTCACGGGCGCTTTGCGAGCCCTCGCCGCCAAGGAGCGGGACCCGTCGCTGATCCTCGACGCGTTCCTCATGCGGGCGATGGCGTTCGCCGGCTGGGCGCCCGCGGTCGACGAGTGCGCCCGCTGCGGCGACCCCGGCCCGCACCGCGCGTTCAACGTGCACGCGGGCGGCCTGGTGTGCCACAACTGCCGCCCGCCGGGCAGCGCCCAGCCCAACCAGGACACCCTCCGGCTGCTGGGCGCGCTGCTGCACGGCGACTGGGACGTCGTGGACGGCATCCCGGGCGGTCCGCGCCGCGAGGCCAGCGGCCTGGTCGCCGCGCACCTCCAGTGGCACCTCGAACGGCAGTTGCGCTCGCTGCCGTTGGTCGAGCGCAAGGCTCCGCTGGCCGACGGATAGCCTGCCGCAGTCCCCATCTGAGACCCGAGAGGACCCCCATGCTCCGCCGACGGCGGGTCGAACGCGTGCAGCGCGTTCCCAAGCCCCCGGAACCGCACCCCTCCGGCGCCACGCCGCCGGTGATCCCGGCCGAGTTCGTGCCCCAGCACATCGCGATCGTGATGGACGGCAACGGGCGGTGGGCCAACCAGCGCGGGCTGTCCCGCATCGAGGGGCACAAGCGCGGCGAGGCCGTCGTCGTCGAGGCCGCCAAGGGCGCCATCGAGATGGGCGTGAAGTGGCTGTCGCTGTACGCGTTCTCCACGGAGAACTGGCGGCGCAGCCCCGAGGAGGTCCGCTTCCTCATGGGGTTCAGCCGCGACGTCATCCACCACCGCACCGACGAGCTGGACGAACTGGGCGTCCGGGTGCGCTGGGCGGGGCGGCGGCCGAGGCTGTGGCGCAGCGTCATCAAGGAGCTGGAGGTCGCCGAGGAGCGCACGAAGGACAACGACGTGCTCAACCTCGCGATGTGCATCAACTACGGCGGCCGGGCCGAGATCGGCGACGCGGCGCGGGAGATCGCGCGGCTGGCGGCGGAGGGCAAGCTCAACCCGGAGAAGGTCGACGAGCGGACCATCAACCGGTTCCTGTACCAGCCGGAGATGCCGGACGTGGACCTGTTCATCCGCCCGTCGGGCGAGCAGCGCACGTCGAACTTCCTGCTGTGGCAGTCGGCGTACGCGGAGCTGGTGTTCCAGGACATCCTGTGGCCCGATTTCGACCGCCGGGACATGTGGAACGCGTGCGAGGCGTACGCCCGGCGCGACCGCCGCTTCGGCGGCGCGGTGGACAAGCCGGAAGAGGAGACCGAGTGACTGCCGAAGACCCCGCGGACGCCGCCGTGACCGCGGAGCTGCTCACGGGCGCCCGCGAGGCGCTGGAGCTGTTCCACGAGGTGCACGTCGACGACGACGGCGCGCTGAGCTTCCGGCACGGAGATGTGCCCTGCGCGGTGCAGGCCATGCGGCTGGCCGAGGGCCTGACCGTGCTGAGCCTGACCTGCGTGGTGGCCTGGGACCTGCCGGAGAACCGCGACCTGGCTGTGTCCGCCGCCGAACGGGCCGGTCAGGGCCTGTTCGGCACGCTCGGTGTGGTGCACACCGAGCGCGGGATGGACGTGACCCTGCGGTACGCGTTCCCCGCGGAAGGTCTCAAACCCGAACCGCTGAGCACCCTGCTCATGCTGGTCGTGTCGACGGCGTCCCAGCTGCGCGCGGAGCTGCTGGCGAACGCGGAGGGCGGTGCCTGATGGGCGGCGTGGTGGTGTACGAGCCGGACGACGACTCCGAGGTCGAGGGCTTGCCCTGGGCGATCACGTTCGAGGCGTCGGCGGGCGAGGAGTGGGCGTCGTTCGTGTGCGGCCCGTACGAGCGGGACGAGGCCGTGGCGCTGGCCGAGGAGGTCATCGCGGAGGGCCGGGGCGTGTCGGCGGTCGTGGAGCCGCTGCTGCCGGTGCAGTCGTCGATGGACGTGCTGTCGACCATCGCGGAGCTCCGCGAGGATGTCGAAAACCCGACGTAGGTCGGGATAGGCGGCGCGGCGCGGTCCTGGCATCATCTCGGAAGTGACAATCACTGGCGAGATCCGCGGATCGCGCCCGCGCCGCACCCCGCCGAGGCTGCGCGTCACCTCGCTGGAAGTGCTCTGCGTGGTGCTCGTCGTGGCCCTGGTGTTCCAGGACTGGCTGGTGTCCGCCTTGGACGCCCCCGTCCTGCGCACCGCGTCCACGGTGTTCGTCGCGGTGTGCGTGCAGGCGTTGCCGTTCCTCGTGCTCGGCGTGCTGATCAGCGGCGCGATCGCGGCCTTCGTCCCGGCTTCGACCCTGCGGCGGCTGCTGCCCCGCAAGACGGCGCTGGCCGTGCCCGTCGCCGGTGTCGCCGGGGTGGCGCTGCCGGGCTGCGAGTGCGCTTCGGTGCCCGTCGCCCGTCGGTTGATGCAGCAGGGCGTGGCCCCGGCGGTGGCGCTGTCGTTCCTGCTGGCGGCTCCGGCCGTGAACCCGATCGTGCTGGTCTCGACGGCGGTGGCGTTCCGCGACGCGCCCCTGATGGTGCCCGCGCGGTTCCTGGGTTCCCTGCTGACGGCCGTGATCATGGGTTGGCTGTGGGTCCGCTTCGGCAAGGCCGAGTGGATCGCCGAACGCGCCCTGCGCCGCTTGCCGGACAACGACGGCACGTCCCGCTGGGTGGTGTTCGCCGAGACCGCGCGGCACGACCTGGTCGAGGCCGGCGGGTTCCTGGTGCTCGGCGGCGTCTTCGCGGCGGCGTTCAACGTGCTGGTGCCGGCGGCGTGGATGGAGACCCTGGGCGCGCAGCTCGTGCTGGGCATCCTGGTGATGGCCCTGCTGGCCGTGGTGCTGGCGCTGTGCAGCGAGGCGGACGCGTTCGTGGCGGTGTCCATGTCCGCGCTGCCGCTGCTGCCGAGGCTGGTGTTCCTGGTGGTCGGCCCGGCCGTGGACGTGAAGCTCATCGCCTTGCAGGCGGGCACGTTCGGCCGGTCCTTCGCGGCGCGCTTCGCGCCGGTGACGTTCGTGGTGGCGATCGCGAGTGCGTTGGCGGCGGGAGCGGTGTTCCTATGAGGCGGGAAACGCAGAACATCCTGTTGGTGCTGCTGGGCGGGGCTCTGCTCAAGCTGGCCTTGAGCGGCACCTACCTGCGGTACGTCAAGGAGTCCCTGCAACCGTGGCTGGTGGTCACGGGCGGGGTCATGATCGTGCTGGCGGTCGTGTCGATCGCCCGGGACCTGAAGGCGAGCCGCGAGGCCGCGTCGGAGGGCCATGTCGAGCACGGGGGCCACGTCGGGCACGAGGGGCACGAGCACGGGACTTCGCGCAGCCCGTGGATGCTCCTGCTGCCGGTGCTGGCGGTCTTCCTGATCAGCCCGCCCGCCCTGGGCGCGGACACGGTCAACCGCTCGGACCGCAACGCCGCCCAGGAGTCCAAGGCGAGCAACGGCTTCGCGGCACTGCCGTCCGACGCCGTCGTGCCGCTGACGATCAGCGAGTTCGTCACCCGGACGGCCTGGGACGACTCGGGCTCGCTGAACGACCGGACCGTTCGGCTGACCGGGTTCGTGGTGCGCAAGGAGCAGAACACGTACCTGGCTCGGCTCACCATCTCGTGCTGCGCGGCCGACGCGGCCCCGGTGAAGACGTTGATGGTGGGTCAGGACTTCACCGGTCTGCCGAACGACCAGTGGGTCGAGGCGACGGGCAAGGTCGTGCCGGGGTCGGCGACCAAGGACAACGCCTACGTGCCTACCTTCACCGTCGAGTCCCTGACCCCGATCACCACGCCGGAGGACACCTACGAGGGCTAGGGCTTGGCGTGGGTGCAGCAGTCGGCGCAGGTGCCGAAGATCTCGACCGTGTGGCTGACCTCGGAGAAGCCGTTCTCCGCCGCCACCCGGTCCGCCCACTTCTCCACGGCCGGGCCCTCCACCTCGACCGTCCGCCCGCACGACCGGCACACCAGGTGATGGTGGTGGTGGGCGGAGCAGCGGCGGTAGATGGCCTCGCCCGAGTCGGTGCGCAGGACGTCGACCTCGCCGGCGTCCGCCAGCGACTGGAGGGTCCGGTACACGGTGGTCAGGCCGATGCCCTCACCGCGCTTGCGCAGCTCCTCGTGCAGCTCCTGGGCCGAGCGGAACTCCTCCAGCGAGTCGAGCAGCTTGGACACGGCGGTCCGCTGCTTGGTGGACCGCAACCCCGGCACGTTCGTGTTGGGGCGCTCGCTCGTCGTCACAGTTCCTCCGTCCCGAGTCCTCCTGAGTTGATACCACGAGGGCCTTCGTCGACATGGGCCACGGCGTCCACCACGATGTGCGCCAGGTGCTCGTCGACCAGCCGGTAGACGACCTCGCGGCCGTGGCGCTCGCCGTGCACCACGCCGGCCGCCTTCAGCACCCGCAGGTGCTGGCTGATCAGGGGTTGGGCCACGCCCAGGGCCTCCACCAGCTCGTGCACGCACCGGTCCGCTTCCCGCAGCTGGAGCACGATCGCGATGCGGACGGGGGCGGCGAGGGCGCGCAGCAGGTCACCGGCGGCGGACAGGGTGTGCGCGGGCTTGTTCGGGACCGGCTCGGCCCCGCCCCGCGTGGGGGAGTGCACGTGATCGCCCCGCACTTCGACCGTCACGGCGCCTCCCACGTGGTATGGATTTTCACCACCAATACTACGGTCAGAGCACCGACAGGGTGACGAGCACGAGCACCGCGATCACCAACAGGCGCAGCACGCGGGCGCTGGGCTCCAGATAGCGCCAGGTCACGGCCAGCAGGGTCGCCACGCCCACCACCAGCAGTCCGAGCAGGGTCGCCCCCACCGGGCCGCGCACCCACACACCCACCCCGAACAGGGCCAGGACCAGCAGGAACACCGCCGGCGCGGGCACCTTCGCCAACGGGCCGCGGCCGGGGATCAGGGTCCGCTTGAAATCCGCCACCGTGGCATCCTTGCACCGTGCTGCTCGTGTGCAGGTTCACCGTCCCCGAAACCGACGTGCCGGCGTTCCACCGCCGCGCCACCAGGGCCCTGGAGTTGCTCACGGCGCAACCCGGCTGCCGGGGCGGTCAGGTGGCCCGGTCGCTGGACGAACCGGAGCTGTTCGTGCTCACCGTGTCGTTCGACTCGGTCGTGGCCTACCGGCGGGCGCTGTCGCCGTTCGAGGTGCGCGAGCACGTCGTGCCGCTGCTGTCCGAAGCCCTGCCCGAGGCCGCCGCGTTCGAGCCGCTGCTGGTGGCCGACGGCGGATCCGTCGAGGTCAGGACCAGTCTGCTGGCCTCGGACGCGGGCACGGTCAGGCTGGGAGAGGCGGCGGGGCCGGCGGTGCCGCGCTAGCCAGTTCGTGCAGCCGTTCGACCCGGTCGGGCGGCTGGTGGGCGTCGAGCAGCTCCAGCGCCTTGGTCGCCTGCTGCGCGGCCTCCACGTGCCACCCGAGCGCCGCGTAGTCCTCGGCCAGCTCCTCGTGGAACCAGCCGTCCGGCGGGCTGACCGCGACGGCGTGCCCCATCAGCTCGGCCGCCTCGGCGGGACGGCCCAGCGCGCGCAGCGTCTTGGCCACCGCGTACCGGGCGATCTCGACCTCGTGCACCTCGTCGGAGGTCTCCTCGCGGGCGGCCAGTGCCACCCGGAACGCCTCCAGCGCCTGGTCGAACCGGCCGGCCTCGTAGTGCGCCCAGCCCAGGTTGTTCAGCAGCGGACCCACCCAGTACCGGACCTGCGGGTCCTCCGACGCCGACGCGATCTCCACGCCCCGCGCGGTCCACTCCTCGACGTTGTCCACCAGCGCCGCCATGTGCGCGGCGTCGGCGGCCAGGAACTCCTCGCCCAGGTGCCCGGCGAGCACGAACGCCGCCACGAACAGCGGCAGCGCCTCCTCCGGCGCGCCCGCCGAGCGCAGCAGCCTGCCGCGTTCCAGGAACACCCGGACCCGCCCCGCCGAGTCCGGCGCCGCCAGCGCCTCCGCCTCGGCCAGCAGCTGCTGCCCGGCCGCGGTGTCGCCGCGCAGCCCCTCGACCCGCGCCAGCTGGGTCAGCACCTCGGCCCGCTCCGCGTCACCCACCGGTTCCGCCAGCCGGGCGCGGAAGCGCGCCTCCGTGCCCGGGAGGTCGGAGAAGTCCCACATCACGCGCAACTCGTCCGCCATGTCCGCAGCGTAGGCACAGGTGGGGGCTGGTCGCCCGATGGGGCGCGCCGCGCGGGGACTAGGCTTCAAGGCCCGTGTGTCCCGCCCCTTCTATGGAGTGTCCGTGGCAGCCGATCGCATCGAGACCGTCGTCAGCCTGTGCAAGCGCCGCGGGTTCGTGTACCCGTGCGGCGAGATCTACGGCGGCACCAGGTCGGCATGGGACTACGGGCCGCTGGGCGTGGAGCTGAAGGACAACATCAAGCGGCAGTGGTGGAACACCGTCGTCCGGGGCCGCGAGGACGTCGTCGGCCTGGACTCGTCGGTGATCCTGCCGCGCGAGGTGTGGATGGCCTCCGGGCACGTCGAGGCGTTCGTGGACCCGCTGATCGAGTGCAACTCGTGCCACAAGCGGTTCCGCCAGGACACCCTGGTCGAGGAGTACGCCGAGCGCACCGGCAAGGAAGTCGCCGAGGGCGACGTCTCCGACGTGCCGTGCCCCAACTGCGGCACCCGCGGCCAGTACACCGAGCCGAAGATGTTCAACGGCCTGCTCAAGACCCACCTCGGCCCGGTGGAGACCGAGGAGGGCCTGCACTACCTCCGCCCGGAGACCGCGCAGGGCATCTTCACCAACTTCCTGAACGTGCAGACCACGTCCCGTCGCAAGCCGCCGTTCGGCATCGGCCAGATCGGCAAGAGCTTCCGCAACGAGATCACGCCGGGCAACTTCATCTTCCGGACGCGCGAGTTCGAGCAGATGGAGATGGAGTTCTTCGTCGAGCCGGGCACCGACGAGGAATGGCACCAGTACTGGATCGACGAGCGCACCCGCTGGTACACCGACCTGGGCATCTCCAAGGAGAACCTGCGGCACTACGAGCACCCGGCGGAGAAGCTGTCGCACTACTCGAAGCGCACGGTCGACATCGAGTACCGCTTCCAGTTCGGCGGCCAGGAGTGGGGCGAACTGGAAGGCATCGCGAACCGGACGGACTACGACCTGTCCACCCACTCGAACCACTCGGGCGTGGACCTGTCCTACTTCGACCAGGCCACCAACTCCCGCTACCGCCCGTTCGTGATCGAACCGGCAGCAGGCGTGGGCCGTCCGATGATGGCGTTCCTGCTGGAGGCCTACACCGAGGACGAGGCCCCCAACGCCAAGGGCGGCGTGGACAAGCGCGTGGTCCTGCGCCTGGACCGCAGGCTCGCCCCGGTGAAGGCAGCCGTCCTACCGCTCTCACGCAACGCCGACCTGTCCCCGAAGGCAAAGGACCTGGCCCAGGCCCTCCGCAAGCACTGGAACATCGAATTCGACGACGCCGGCGCCATCGGCCGCCGCTACCGACGCCAGGACGAGATCGGCACCCCGTTCTGCGTGACGGTCGACTTCGACACCCTGACCGACCACGCGGTGACGGTGCGGGAACGGGACACCATGTCGCAGGAGCGGGTGTCGATGGACCAACTGGAGTCCTACCTGGCCGCCCGCCTGATCGGCTGCTGACCCACCCCCACACCGCACTGCAAGCTCCACGAAGCCACCGCGCGGCAGCCTCCACCGGCCGCCGCGCGGTGGCTTTTTCACGAAGCTGCCGCGCGGCACACCTCTGCCTGGGCTTCTTGCTTGTGTCATCCCCGTATGGCCTGCCCGAAGG